>DAOUUM010000270.1 GCA_030668165.1 Candidatus Heimdallarchaeota archaeon | reverse complement strand
TGACCTCATGGGTCTCGGTCTGATCGATCTCCCTCTCACCTCTCGGGAAGTAGATATTAAAGGTCGTTCCCTTGTCCATTTCTGAAGTAACTGAGATCTGTCCCTCGTGGTTCTTGACTATTCCATAACTGGTTGATAACCCTAATCCTCTTCCTGATTTTTTGGTTGTGTAGAAAGGTTCCCACATGTGCTTCTGTATCTCTTCAGGTATTCCAGGACCATCATCTCTAATTGATATCAGAATGTGCTCACCCTTATTTAGGGTGATGTGATCTTCTAGAGTTGTCAATTCATCTACTATCATCAATTTGGTGGTGATTTCGATTCTTCCCGTATCCTTCAGGGCCTCAATTGAGTTCATCACAATGTTCATCACCAGCTGGTTCATTTGGGTCGGATCACCATCAACGATACAGTTTTCTTTGCACAGATCGAGTTTGATCTCGATTTTTGGATCGATGGTGTGTTTCAGAATTTCTATTACATCTTTGATCACTTCGTTCATTACGAGGGGCTCAATAAGCATTTTACCCTTTCGACCAAAAGCCAATAATTTCTGCGTTAAATCGTGCGCACGATTTGCAGCCTTTGATATCCCCTTGATGAATTCTAATTTCTCAGGATCATCTTCTATAGATTCAAAGATGGAAGCATATCCTATAATGCCTCCCAGCATATTATTAAAATCATGGGCAATACCTGAAACAAGATTGCCAATCGAGTCCATCTTCTGAGCCTCAATCAATTTTTCCTGGGTTCTCTTCAGATTGGTAATATCCTCAAATATAATTTGAATTTTCTTGCTTTCCTCTCCCTCTAGGATGAATGGAGATATCTGGTATCTCAAAAATAACTCTTTTCCCCATTTAGATGCGTAATTACCTGTATTATTGATCGTCTCACCGGTTTCAATACATCTGGTTACGTCTGCAGCCACACCAGATTCGATTATTGGTGGAAAAGTGAGAATATTGATCTGTTTGGTGGCCTCTGCAGATGGTGATCCTAGAATTTCGAGCAATCTATTATTTACCTCAAGTATATTCCCCCCATGATCTGCTAGTACCACACCCTCCGTAAGATTATGGAATAGTTGTCTATATTTCAATTCCGATAGTTTTAACTCATTTTCAATTTGTTTTTGTTTTTCTATGGATCGACTAATGCCCATTAATGCTATTGCCATTCCCTCCTCGTCCCTGATGAAAGCAACATCAAAATCCATCCAGAATTCACTTCTATTTTTGTGTAGATACTTGAATTCAAAGAATTCAGGATTTGTAAAAATATCTATTCTCTTATTGGCATGATACCTCACATAATGCTCTTTTATGGTGACTGCAGCCTTGGTAAATGTTTCATCTGTGAATATTGTTTTGATGTTCTTGCCTACTAGTTCCTCTGGTTTGTATCCTGTGATGTTCTCAATTGCTGGTGAAACCCAGATGAAGTTGAGATCAAAATCAAGCATCCACATTAATACGTTCGAATTATCAAGAAATTGCTGTATCTCCTTTAGGTAAGCATGCATATACAACATTAATTAATGGAATCCCAGTTAAAAAATATATCGTGGTAGATAATATTAGTATTGTATTATTTGGGATATTTAATTCCAATCTGAATACGTCAAATATTATAATTCTGGGAATAATTTTTTGCTTTATATATTATGAGTACACAATCTTAATGAAGATAATACAATTCAATTAGTCATGGATTTTAGCGAATTATTAGATATACTGTTAGAAGAGGGGGGAATATACCTCAGAAACCTTGCAGTGCCATTAACAATTACCCTAGTGATCGCATTTGTGGGCTTAAGGGCAATAAAGAATTTTGAACTGACCAAGATGAGGGGGGCTCATCGGGATCAGATCATCAATGTTATCCTAAGTATTAGTCACACTTATCTGGAATTTTTGGATCAGTTTCATATCAGAAGCAAATACAATCCACAATTGATTGAGACCCTGAGTGAGAAATTAGGTCTTGAAATATCCAATCTTGGTGGATTATCAGCAATCTATTTCTCAAAGAAGAAACAGCTGGAAAAACTTAAGGAACAGCTTGGAGAGATGAGAAGCCTCTATTCCCTATTAGTTAGCAAAAAGGAGCCCTTTTCCGTGGTATCTAAAGTCGATTACACCAAATGCCAGGAAGAATTCTCTGATGTTACCACAAACATGATGAAGACGGTTAGAAATGCTAAATTGATCTGAAAATGAGTGGGGAGATTAATTATGAAAATTCGTGAACGATTAAAGAGTCAGTCAATTATTAAGAATATCTTGATTATTATTATGTTAATTTTAGTATCTTCATCAATAATATTGGCTCCCTTCTTATATCTGTCGGAGAATCATTTCAACAATTCCACTTCTAATATTAATGATTTAAGAGGTGCGAGCGGTCTACAGATAACTGAATTAATTTGGGATAATTCTGAAGAATTACTTTTACTGAATACTAATGATGGAATATCCCTGGTGGATGATAAACTCAACTATCAATTCAGTTTAAATTATAGCATTGAAGGTTCAAGGTCTAGTTGCGCCTCTGAATTGTTAGGAATATATGATTCAAAATTATTTGCTATCTATCGTATCTCTTACTGGGACATTCTCCATCATAGTGAATTAGTCTCATGGGATCTGAACACCAAAGAATTACTAACTAAGACGAATATTGGTTATTTTGGTGGTCCTTCCCTGAGTTCAGATAGTTCTAAACTAGTTATTTCGGGTAATAATTCGGTGTTTTTGATAGAATTAAGAAATCCTGATTTGTTCACTGAAATTGTGATACCAAATAATTATACCACCTATGTATGGATAAATAGTCATCAGTTAGCATTTTTCTATAGTGACAGAATAATTAATTATGATACTGATAATCATACCACTGTTTCCTCTGATACAATTTCACTGAACTATTATCGTAGACCCCAAGTCATTTCTGAAGACAAATTTCTTTTCTACAGCAATTCAGCTTTTATTATATTTGATCAATTAAAAAATGATTTTTTAGAGATTCAATTAGCTCCTAGACAATATTTCAGAGATTTGACCATTAATTATCTGTCGGATTACATTGTTGGTTCTGTATACATGAGTGGTACACCCTCAATTGATAGTTTGATTTTTTGGGATACTGAAGGTAATTTTGTTAAAGAATTATTGGTCCCACTGGGATTTCATTCTGTGGATTGGAATGGTGAGAAACAAAAACTAGCAGGTGCTGCTGGAGATGGGAATTTTACATTGTTTAGTATACCGAGCATAGTTTTGGATGTAATTAAGAATAAAAATTATTTAATTTCAATATCTGCAATTATTCAGTTTATATTGATAATTTATGTACTAAAGAAATATCTGATTAGAAGAGATAATGAAGAAGAGAAGGATTTGTATCCCCAATTTGTTGATAATTAAGAATTCAATAAATTTCAAGAGAATGGTTAATTTTTTTTAATTATCTCAAATAATTACCCGATATTTTATCATAATTCTATCAAATTATTGCTTAATTCAGTAATGTAAATGATATACTATATCGTGTATATCGAACTCTCTTGTCCTAATAAAGTTTATAAAGAACCTTTTTGATTTAAATCCAATATGGCCGATTTAATGAAGATTGGAAAACTATTAGGTCTTATTGGTGGAATTATCGCCATAGTAGACGGAGTACTTAGAATATTGGGTGACGGAATTGGTGAAGTTATTGGTGTAGCAGTAGGTTTAGACCTTGGTGGATTTGTTCCAGCACTGGAAGGTATTGTAGCTGCAATCATTGCAATTGTCATAGGACTAGTCATAGTATGGATATGCCTGGATCGATTCAAGATAAAGGATGCACTGGTTCTTGGAATAGTACTGATTATACTGGGTCTCATCGGTGGTGGCTTCATAACCATCCTTGGTGGAATAATAGTATTACTTGACAAATTCTTGTGAGATATAATAAACAAGTCATGATTAATTTTGTATATACAATTTAGATGATGATCTGTATTTGGAATCCATTGTACTGAATTTATAGCCTGTTAGTTTAATTAGTTCTTATTTCCACGAGTTTCACTATGTTTATAAATTCATAACACAGAATTCAAGTATGTTTAATGCTGAGAATTCATCGGGATTAAAAAATGTCTTAATTGATACTTTTGAACTCGTTGAGACCAATTTTCTATTATCTTTCAAAGGGATCAGACCAGAAAATCTGCTTATCAGAGCACATCCAAATGTAAACAATATTTTTACAATTATTGTTCATTGCTGCTTTCATATGGATGGTATTGTAAAATCAATAGATGGAAAAAGAATGATGAATACTTCACTGGTTCCTTTCCTAAAAAATGAGATAGAGGTACCTCCACTTAGTTTCAAGGAAGTAATAAATTCATATCTAAAAATGTCAACCCGTTTTAAGGAAATACTGGACGAAATCCCTAGTAATAAATATCCTGAACTCGAAACACCTGAATCACGGGAAGAGATCTACAAATGGTTGCAGAGAATAACTCTGCACTATATGGGTCATACAGGTCAAATTTCAACAATGAAACGAATAATTGAGGATGATGCCAAGTATTTTATGCAGGGAGTGTCAGATCATGAAAGAGATGATATTAGATCTGATTGGCTCAATTGGTGGAATATGAATCAGGATAATTATTCTTAATATTACGTAATAATAGGAAATAACTTTATTCCACTCAAATTTTTTTAAAAAATATCTATTTAATTTTGATCTTCTAACTTTAGATAATACCTTGTACAACCATTGCATCTGCAACTTTCTTGAAACCAGCAATGTTTGAACC
>DAOUUM010000173.1 GCA_030668165.1 Candidatus Heimdallarchaeota archaeon | reverse complement strand
TGATTATCTGGGGATGACCCTCTTCGGAATAATGATCCTGTCTCTGGTATCTGGGATGATGTTGAGCTTCAATAATTATTTGTTTGTGGGTTTACTTGTCCTCCTTCTTTCAGTAATTTCAGGATATCTATTTGTCAAACAAGAAGCAAGATCTCCCAATCCGATGCTTTCCATTGAGGTGATGAAGAGTAGGCAAATTTCCATGGGTATTTTTAGTGCCATATTTCTCTACTTAACGATCAATGGTACATTCTTTCTCTTTCCATTCTTTCTACAGGATGTGATGTTGTTCAACCAGAGTAAAACCGGTATTTATATGATCATACCACCGATTGCCATGAGTTTAGTGGGTCCTCCTGCAGGATTTTTGGCAGAGAAATTTCCTGCCCGTAAACTTGCCACGCTTGGAGCGATAATCTTGACAATCACAACTCTATCATTCTCACTTGTCCTGATAATCATTGGTAAAGAAACTCCTTTTCTTCTAATTCTGATATTTGCAGGATTGATGGCCGGATCCTTATCACTCTTCACTAATAGTAATGGTACAAGTGTGATGAATGGAACCCCACCAAAAATGCTTAGTTCGGTATCCGGTGCACTTAATCTGTCAAGAAATGTTGGTTTTACCCTTGGAACCTCCTTAACCTCAGTGATATTCTTCAGTGTATTCCTACCCAGACTCAATACCAGTTCTCAAAATTCAGGTCCCGGATTTGTAGAAGCTTATTATAATGGATTAGGCTACACATTTTTGATAGTTGCTGCTATTGCATTGCTGGGCACGATTCTTTCATACTTCAGAGGAGAGGAAAAAGTTCTTAGATGAAATATTACTAAATATAATATAAATCTGCAAAATCAGTTGTTGAGGATTTGAACTTTCACTTTCAATTCAGTTCTGTCAAATCTTTTATACTAAAATAATTATCCTGATCTATCATGAAAATATTAGCACTCGGAGATACTCATTTTGGTTACTACTATGGTAGGAGTGCAGAATCAAGAAATTCCATCCTCAATTATTTTTATGAACGATTTGAATCTATTATTGAGATTGCCAAAGCAGAGGAAATTGATTATATAATCCATACTGGTGATGTGTTTAATAGATCGAAACCACCCAAAAAGGTAAAAGATAGGGTATATGCATTATTTAAACAAGTACTGGACAATGATATTGGTTTAATATTGATTCCTGGTAATCATGATAGGGGATCACTGCCCTCCACATTATTCTCATTCTTCTATGATAAATATCATATAATAAATAAATTATCAAAGGTAAAATTACCCGAAGTTGATATCATCGGTTTTCCCTACGAGTACAAAGATCCCAAGGGGATTTACAAAAAAGCTATTGATCTTGCAACTCGTGATCCAAGTATTATCATAAGCCATCAAGTATTCAAAAATGCAAGTTTTGGTCCCAATGCCTTCACATTCCGATATGGTGATGATGTGATTGATTCAAAATTACCAGATCACATCAAATTCACCTTATCGGGTCATATTCATAGGGCACAATCATTGGAGGATTTAAGGGTTTATTATACGGGCTCTCTGATCAGAACAAGTTTTGTGGAGAGTATCGAACCCAAGGGATATATGAAAATTGAGATAAATGAGCATACGACGAAAATGCAATTCCGGGAGTTACGATCTGCCCCCATGATTGTCAAGGAGAGAGTAATAAATGGTTCAATTGAACAGTTAATTGATGGGATAGAGATAAATCCAGATCTCAGAACTCTGATCCGATTAGTGGGAAGAGCTCTGAGTCATCATGAGATACAATATCTGTATTCAAAATATACAGCCAAACAGTTTCCATTACTAAATTTTAGCCCTCGTAAGCCTGATATTGTGCTGAACAATATGTATGATGATTATCCAGTGTTTAAGAACATTAATTTTGAACAATTGGTACAATCGCTTTGAGATTAATAACAATGGGCTCTCTCTTTGTCAATTTTGTAATTGATAAATTACAATAATTTAATTAATAAACGCTAACCTAGTGTTTTTATTTTTCAATTATTACTTAATTCGATTTATTATGGTTCAATAGGAATTTTGGTTCCACATTTATTGCAATATTCAGCATTTTCAATATTGTTGCTTCCACAGTATACACAGAAATTGCCTGGTAATCCTTGATTAATATCTACTGGTTTAACATCACCATTATAGTCAACAGTTGCCTGCGGGGGTTGATATCTTGGAGGAGCTGTTTGAGCTGCATTAATGTTCTGTTGGGTATAGGTTGTTTGTCCTGCTACAGGATTCAAAGAGACAAAAATTAAGTAGAAGAATATACCCATCATAGGCATTATCATAACTAAAAATCCCCATAATAATCCGTTATGGCCTCTTTTATTGGCATCATTTGCAACAAATATTGCAATAACAAACAGGATAATGGCTAGCCAGATCCACATTGAAAACATTGAGTTTGAGTTGTACATCATAATTATTCACCGATCACATTCGATCTGAATCTAATATGGTATTGAATCTATTTGATATTTGTATTAAAATCTATTTTGAGGTTATTTGAGGTTTATAGAATAGTGTGCAAATGCATAATCCAGACAAGTCTTACTGTTATCATAATGATTTAATAACCTTCCTTTGGTAATTAAATATGAAATTTCTCATCCAAAATACGGTATTACAGATTGAATTATTTCCGTAAGAAAATAGTAAATTATAATAATGTGAAAATCAATCCTAAGGAATGTTCAAGGAACCTCAAGATGAAGTTGAGCAGAAAGTACCTATATATCAGAAAGTAAATGAGATTGATAATCATGAAGATTAACAAATTCTTTCTACTATCAATAAGCTTGATATTCCTGCTGACAATATCGCTAACAACCGCCCATAATGGGGATGATAATACCACCAATCAACCAGGGTCCTCAATACCTGATATGAATGTGAATCATCACGGACTTTATGGTAACGCTGAGTATATGGATATTGCAGCCGAGATATCAGTTAATTACTATATACTGGTCTCATTATCAGTTTTGCCCTCAGAGGAGATGCAGGATATGATGCAAGAAAACATGAATGAGGAGGATATCTTAGAGATGTACCAGTACATGAATAAAATGGATGTGAAAATCTTTAAACTTGTTGAGTTCATTGATGTTGACAATAATGGGTATTCTGTTGAAGATACAGAAGTATCTGAATACATTCTTAACAATGAGACACTCAAGCAACCCACCATGACGATTTCAGGAGATATGATAAAATATCAAATAGAGAGTGAAAATTCATCAATATTCAAAATGACACTTGATATGTACTCTCAAGATCAGATGCCTTTCAGAATGAAATGGTCCTATGAAATTAACTACCCATTTACACAATCCAATACCACGTTGGCAATAATTCACGAGGTGGATTCAATGAATCAAAATATGTTCCATGAGGAAATGAATTCAGAGATGACCAATGGAGGAATGGGTGGCCATTCTGGTGATTATATGGATGGACACAGGGATGGTACGACTGATGATCACTTATCAGGTATGATGATGGATGATCATGAAGAGTTTCCAATGATGTTCTCATGGGATGATACTGCTATAGTTGATGGAATAGAGACCAATGTAACTTCAACTGACTTTGAAGATAATTTCATCCTATCCATACCTCAAGGGTCAGAAATATTCTATGATCCCCAGGTTTCAATAGATTTGGATACTATGTCAAGTGTAGATATGGATATAGGAAATATGATAACCGGTTATCTTAATTATTCAGTTATCCTGCCAATTATCGCATTTGGTATAACTGCTTTAATCATTATAGCAGTATCAAAATACGACATCAATAAGATTTTAGAAAGCACCTAATTGTTTTCAGATGATAATATTAATTAAATAAACAGTCATATTCATTTAAACCTCAAATGAAATTTGAAGTATATATTTTAAGGAAGTGTTGCTATCTCTTTTATGATGATGAAGTTATTTAGGATTAGGGGGATCATCCTCATTATACTAATACACTTGCTGATATTGGTGAATTCAACTCCTGTATACGCAAATAGTGATATCTCAACATCAAGTTCAGGATTCCAGGGTAACACAGAGAACATGGTTATTGAGGGAAAAATAGCCATAATCAATTCTATCGAATTTTATATCAGCGTGCATCCAAATGATGAGCATACAAGTTCTATGCACCACCAGATGATGAGCGATTACAGTAATATTATCGAGGTATCAATCGATAAGCTTGTTGAGTATGTGGATCTGGATAATAATGGGCTAACCTCCAACGATTTAGTCATATCCGATTATCACTTAAATTCGAGCACACTTAATGAGGTAGAAAAGGTTCAAAATGGTGATAATTTATATTTCGTCATCAATTCTAAAATTGAGAACTTGTTGAAGATGACATTTGAAATCGTTTCTCAAGATAATACACCATATGCGTTCAAGTGGTCTATGGATCTGAAATATCCTTTTGTATCAAATTCGTCAAAATTAGCAGTATTTCATAACGTCTCAACAGAAAGTAAATCCATGATGGATATGATGGATGGTGACATGATGAGTGATAGTTCACATATGAGTAATATGATGTCTGACGATGATGAATATCTACCCATGTCATTTAATTGGGATGAAGATGTAATTGTTGATGGGGTAAGCAAATCCATATTTTCTGATGTTTATGGTGACTATCTAACCATCTCATTTCCTGCAGGCAGTATAATTTCATATGACCCAGTTATAGGGACTGAAGCTAACAGTATAATTAATATTGATGAATTACTCTCAGAAAATCAATTTATTGACGAGTTAAATTATTATGGCAATGCGGCATTTGTTCCCACAGTATCTGGGATTATTATTGCCACACTGGCTGTAAGTATTATTCTTATCAGTGGCTATATCATTGGTAAAAAGAAAGTATAAGGGGGATTCTTGATTTCGATGCAATTAGATCCTGAAAATATAAAGCAAAACTATGATATGTATAATAGGTTACAAAATAGTCATAGAAAAAAATTATTGATTTTTATTTATCAGGAACCCAAAAATTATACTCAGCTAATGGAGTTTAGTGGATTAAAACCTGGTTCGCTATATCATCATCTCAATGTTCTGATTCCGTTAATTGAGAAACGAGGTCATGGATTGTATGCAATCACGGAGGAAGGCAAGTCAATTGTAGAGGAAATGGATTTTGTGGATGAGGCTGAGAGGAAACCGATAGTAAATTCTATTGATTCAGCCAATGAAACTGAGGATGCAGAAATTATTGGTAAACCGATTATCAAAAAGGATCCCATTAAAACTGAGGTGGATATCATTGGTTCTTCACCCATCTCAGAAATTAATCATGATGGGAAGGATCCACTGGCATTGATCTGGTTAGGATTACCCTCCTATATCTTGGTGGGAATTGTCTTGACTACTGTTATCTTATTATCAATTATTGGGGTCTCCCTAGCAGGTAGTGCAGTATATTCAATTGGTAAAAATGCGTTTCTGTTTGATCTGGTTTCCTTTGTATTGGGCATTGGTGCCCTATATTATATTGAGGTAACTATCTTCAGAAATTCGATCTATAACAGATTGAAGTACTCCTTTATTATTCGAATATTATCAATGTTACCGGGGGTGGTTATAGGTATCGGAATTCTTTTGCTATTCATATCAGATATTATGATAAGTGAAACTGCATTTCCATGGATTTTTGCCATATCCATTGTCATGGGTACATTATTTGCATCTTCAGGGATCTCATATCTGAGGGGGACAACCTTTGCTCGTGCCTTGGTAATCGCAACCATCCCATCCTTCATTGATCTACTTCTAGGAATTCTTATCCTAATAAATTGAATATTGATTTACTTTACTTGTTTATACCTGAAACAATCTAAGCTTCCATATTCCTTCTTAATCTCGAGAAATGTTTTCACATTATTATTATTATTATTATTATTATTATTATTCTCATTTAGATTTGGCTCTGAAGGCCAGATACAGTGAAAAAAGTACGATCAACAGTACAGTTAAGTATTTGCAAAATGTGATGATGCTGGTTGACCAAGCAATCAATGGTATCTGTCTCGGATAGTAAATTATCATGATCACAATAAAAATGTTCTCAAGGATATCAAACAGGGCAACGAGCAGGACGACCAAATTGATTTTCCTGATCTTGTTTCCTTCTGGATATTGTCTCTTGAGCTGCCAAGAGATCAGCGTTCCAAAAAATAGAGCATAGAAAATGGGACGAACAAGGTCCCAAAAAAGATATCCCATAAGGATATCCCCTCGGTTCTCTGTGGCATACACCTCAATTACAGTATATGCCTTTTCGGGTGTATATAGAAACTGCATATCCAGCGGGATCAGATCACCAATATCAACAGTACTGAAAAATCCAGGTAAGACAATGAAAGTAATGATCCCTAGTATACTAG
>DAOUUM010000217.1 GCA_030668165.1 Candidatus Heimdallarchaeota archaeon | reverse complement strand
TCAGGATTTAATACAAATTCCTTGTCAATAAAGTAGAGTTTATGAGATTTTAATGCTGCTTGTTTGGCTCGTATATCTTCAAGCTCTTTCTCCTTGGCAAGTCTAGCTTCTTCGGCCTCCTTCAATTGATTTGCTTCGACTATTCTGGCCTCCTCAAGTCTCTTTTCCTCGGCTAATTTGTCTGTTTCAGCTCTTCGCGCCTCTTCCAGTCTCTTTTCCTCGGCCAATCTGATCTCTTCAACCTTTCGTGCCTCTTCCAGTCTCTTTTCCTCAGCTAATCTGTACTCTTCTGCCTTTAAGGCCTCCTCATGTTGTCTTATCTCGGTTTGTTTTGCCTTCTGGGTTTCAACAAGTTTCCTAATCTCAATAAGTTCAGCCTCCTCCTCTTCATCATTAACCTCGGGAGTTGGGGGTGGTATTTTTGCAGATGTGGGGACTCCTCGTGCTTTTGGGATACCCATTTCTGATGCAAATGCTTCCCTTCTTTCTGATTCTAATCGTGCTTCTTCCGCCTTTTCCTCATCAAATCGTCTCTTCTGTTCGGCAAGCCTAATTTCCTCAGATAATCGTTCTTCTTCCAGCTTCTTCTCCTTGACAAGCCTGGCTTCTTCTGCTAATCTTGCTTCTTCCAGTTTCCTCTCATTCCTGAGTTTAGCTTCCTCTGCTATTCGAACCTCCTCAGCTCTCTTTTGCTCAGCTCTTCTTGCTTCTTCTGCAACTCGTTCCTCAGCTAGTATAGTTTCCTCGGCCTTTCTTGCATCCTCAAGCTTCTTTTCCTCGGCCAGTCTGGCATCATCAACCTTTCGTGCATCGCTAACATCCTGGATAATAGATAGCACCTCATCAGCCTCTTCCTGGCTAATTTCTCCGTCTAATAACTGGAAATTCGTAAATATAGTCTTACTAAGGTGATAAAATGCATCCCTTACTTTTAATCCAGTTTTAGCACTAGTTTTGATGTATTTTACTTTAGTTTTTGAGAATAAATTGTGTCTGCTGATGTATTCAATATACTCTTTTACATTATTATCATCTACTTTGATAAAGGTATCAAGATCTGCCTTGTTTCCCACAATGATGAATGGGATATTATTTTCCAAACCCTGATTTTCCTCATGAAGTTTTTCCAACCACATATTTACCTTATCGAAAGTATAATCTCTAGTGAGGTCAAATACCATTATTGCTCCCTGTGTACCTCTTAAAAATTGTCTTGTCACAGGATCAAATGTCTCCTGCCCTGCAAGATCAAAAATTTGAATGTCCATGACAATATTTTCATCTTTTAATTCTATTTTGGAATCAATAATATCTGCACCAAGTGTCATCGCATATGTTTTTCCCAGCTCTTTACCAGCATAAGCATGACGCAAAGTGGTCTTACCTACTGCAGGTTCGCCGATCACGACAATTTTTACGCTGATGTGCTCAGGTTCACTCATCAATTTACTGAACATACATAATATTATATTAAACAGTCGCTGTTGAAATAAATTTCTGAGAAAGTAGGCAATATAGATTTTGATGAATACGAGATGATTTGTTTTTGCAAACTAACCTAGATTGTTTTTTTTGCACTCACTGGACTTATGTATCTTTTATATTAGAAATATTTTAAACTAATAAAAACATCTAAGTAATATACGGTTAGTTGGGTATGGGTAACTTAAGAAAAACTAATAAGAAAAATTTCATTTTTGTACTAGTTTTTATATCTATACTATCCCTAACTAGTTCAGCAGGTGCTGATACAAATTTTAATTACACACAAGTTTCTCCATCCCAAGATATCGATACTACACTAGATATTGGCCAAAATCGAACCTCAACAACTAACGCAGAAATAAAAGATGGATTATACGAGGAAATAGCAGAGGAAAATAATGAGACATATATAATCAACGATTACAGTCTGGATACTGGTGCATCCAATATTGATGGCATTGATAATTTTGGTTCTGCAAATGATATTGCCAATGCAGCAAATAAAGATGGTTCATACCTTAATATCACTGAAGGATTAGGAGATACATCCGCAGATATGCAAGGTGCGTATTTCCAAGTGGGGACCGATGGGGCCACAGATTTTGGATCGTCTGAGGGTACAATTGAGTTCTGGGTGAATTTTGATGTGAATACTGTAGGTAGATTCTGGGGTCAGAATGAAAATTTTGAGATGAGATTTACTGCAACAGGAACCTTATCTCTTGATTTTGGAACTGATAATTCCTTGATTGGAACAAAAGTTTATGCGACTACACACTGGTACTACATAGCTATTACTTGGGATGATGTGGCTAATGAATTGGGATTATACTGGGGAGATGAACAGAATGCACCTCAAGCAGATCTGGTGAATAGTGCATGGCAAAATTCAACAATTGGTTTACTAACCGAAAATAACATTATGGCTGCAAAAGGTGGTGTTGAACCAGCTGATGGGAGGATTGATGAGTTTCGCAAGTGGAATATTGTTACATCATTAGCAAATTTACAAACAAACTATAAAACTGCTTTCACAGGCAATGAACGAAATTTAGCTCATTATTATAAATTTGAGAATAATCTGAATGATCTTGCTGGATCCTCAAATCTTGTACAAAGTGGTGGTAGTTGGGCGTATAGTACATCACAATCCTCTGCAATCAACCAAGGATACCTAGTTGATTATGAAATTGCCTTTACATCAGTTTCCGCACAAGAGAAATACACGTTGAGTATATTTACTGATACCACAACGACTGAGGACATTATGATTTCCTACTGGAATCAAAGTGACTGGTCTGTTTTATTCAGTGATGTCCTACAAGCTAGTTGGAATAATATAACCTTCACCTCCCAATCCACAACTTTAACACTGCGCTTCAACTCAAGTTATGGTATCACTGATGCAGTTCATGATTTCTGGGAATTTGATTATATATCACTTAGAACTGATGGATATTCCTCTCATATCCCTGTAGAAAGCAATACATCAGATGTAGATATTTTTAGTGATCAAGGAACGTTTAGCGATTTTGTTGACTCTATGGAAAAAGATGGTGTGTATAGCACTCTAACAGAAACAAACCCAATCTACAATTCTAAATCATTGGAATCTCCAACAGGATCGGGGTATTTTCTAATTGGTGGTGGATCTTCAGATTTTAGTTCCACAAGCGGTACGATCTCTTTTTGGATTAACTTTAATTCTGTCACAGGGCAACTGTGGGGACAAACAAATGATTTTCAATTTAGAATGTCTAGTAGTAACATGATTGTCGATATGGGTGCTACCGGTTCATTATCCGCAAATACCGCATTCAGTATCAATACTTGGTATTTTGTTGCAGTTACCTGGAATGAATTGACAAATACTCTGAGAATTTATATTGGTAGTGAGGGTAGTGCTCCGACTCTCGATGCTAGCACAACAACCTGGTTTGATGCTGTTAATGCTCAAATACCGGTCACCAATACATTCATGGCATCATTAGGCACCTCAATTGTATCAGGTAAAGGAGATGATTTTAGATATTATAATACAGCTAGAAGCCTTTTAGACATCCAAAGTGATTACAATGAAACACTTGTAGGAACAGAGACTAATTTACGATCATATTTCGAATTTGAGGATGATGGAACTGATTCAGGACCGGCATTAGCACATGGTAGTTTTTCTGGCACAACACAATTTTCTACAGATGTACCAAGCTGGGAGAGTAGTGATGCAGTATTCGATCACGAATTAAGCTGGTCCTCATTTCCCTACACTGAGGTAATAGGTGAGTTAGCTATCTATACAGGAACTACGGGTTCGGAGAATATTGGCGTTGATATCTGGCACGGGAGTGCTTGGGTCAATCTTCTTACAGATTTACAACCAAACTCATGGAATAATGTCTCTCTGAAGGGATATATTAGCTCCAGTGATATATCCATACGTTTCAAAGATGCCAATTCAGTTTCTGATCCTGTTCAAGATACTTGGCAGATCGATGCTGTTGTAATTAATTTAATCAACTACCAGTTGGAATGGGAACATAATTCATTATCTGTCCCAGATCAGGAAAATTATGAACTATCAATATATGGGTACAGCTCAAATACTTCAGAGAGTTTTGACATACAACTATGGGATACAGTATTATCTAGTTGGACAAATCCCATTTCAATTTCTATTGGTTCAACAGAGCAATGGTATAACTATCCGATTGTAGAGACTGATGTGATAGACACGATAATTACTTGGAGATATGTTGGTGACAATAAAACACTTGATGATGTTCAGAGTACCCTGTATATCGATTACTCAGGAATTACCAGCTACGATATTATTCCTGTATTCACAGATACACAAATTGATTTCAGTTACAACGAGGGAGATACCAGTAATTCGATTTCATGGACTATCACAGATCAGAATCCTTGTACCTATACACTTTACCAAGATGGCAGTCAAATCGCCACAAATACGTGGAGTAGTGGGATTGCTATCAGCACCAATATTGATGGATTAACTCCTGCAGAATATAATTTTACAATGGTTGTTCAGGATACTTATGGTTATCAGATAGTTGATACTGCATTGGTAACAGTTATTGATAATGTCAATCCGGTAAGCACAGCTAATTCTGGTAATATACAGTATAATGAAGAAGAGATTGGAAATGAGATCAATTGGACAGCTACTGATCTCCATCCATCTACCTATACCATCAGAAGGAATGGCACAATTGTCGATACAAATACATGGAGTTCAGGTGTTGGAGTAATCTATAATACAGATGGTCTCTTCAAAGGTGTGTATGAGTTTGAAATCACATTTTTAGATGAATCCAGCAATCCTGTTGTTGATGCAGTGTTTGTTACAGTTTTCGATACAATCGATCCTGTATTTGATTCCATACCATCTGATACACAAATCAACGAGGGTGAGATTGGTAATACACTCACATGGAATACAACAGATAATAATGCTGGGACATATGAGATATATCATCAGAACGGTACCCTTCTGGATTCGGGTACTTGGTCAAGCAGTGGGTTAATCACATATGTTGTGAATGATTTCAAAAAGGGTCAATATAATATTACTATATATGTCTATGATACATCACAGCATTCAATTTCAGATACCGTCCGGGTTACTGTTATAGATAATACAAATCCATCTATTTCCTCCCCCGATGATTTTTCATATTTTGAGGGTAGTGTAAACAATAAAATTGTATGGACCTTATCAGATCCTTATCCAAATAATTTCATCATCTACAAAGATGGTGCCAATATTTTCTCCTTCAGCGGGGCATTTGGTGATTTAAATTTTGGTGTGGATGGTTTGTCCCTGGGTACCTACAATTACACAATCATAGCATTTGATGATAGTGGGAATTTCATAGTTGATACCATCTATGTAACAGTATTAGATAATACTCTTCCTGAAATAACATACACAATTGGCAACACGACCTACCCTCTGGGTAGTTCTGGAAATGATCTGGAATGGATTGCCACAGATCTGCATGCAGATAACTATGTAGTTTACCAAAATAGTATACAGGTTGATAGTGGATCTTGGGTCGACTCTGGTACAATTAGTCTTAATGTTGACGGTCTAGGTCTTGGAGAGTATAATTTCACAATCGTGATATA
>DAOUUM010000210.1 GCA_030668165.1 Candidatus Heimdallarchaeota archaeon | reverse complement strand
TTCTAACCATCGATTGCTCTCCTTCACACCAATGGTGAGGGGCATATGCCTCTTTCTAAGCATAGGTGGGCCTCGTTCTTTCTGGTATTTGTTCTCTCCACCAAATCTTTGAATCAAAAATAGTGATTGCCATTTTTTACCCTCATCAAGTGTTTCCGGAAACATTGGCCTCAGTATCTCATCATGATCAATCTTGGAGTAGAAGATATCAACTAATCTAGTAATGCCTTCCTCTCCACCAAGAAGAGTAATGATATTATCTATTTTCACTATATACCATATGCACTTACTAACTTAATAAAATATAGGTTGATGATTTTATCAAAACTCAAGGAATTATAATACATTTTTCATCTCTGATTGTATGGCAATTAGATCAATCTATATTGTCCAATTGTCAATTGACATTGTCTATTTTTATCCAAAATTAGGTAAATATCAAGCTGAGCATGTCAATAGCACATTATATATGATAAATTGAATGATCGCTTAATTTATAAAGCACAGCGCATTAATTTCATTAAGGATAAGCTAGAATACTTCTAGGTTATTATAATAGCTCTTCCAATTTCTTATCTATTAACAGGGGCATTAATTTACCTTTTTTATACTGATAAGGAAAAGTGGATTCAAGGAGAACCAACAATGCCTTCCATATACCAAGAAAATATACTTGATCATTATAAGTATCCAGTTAATTTCAAAAAGGTCGAGAATGCAGATCTCGAATATGGGGATAAGAATCCAGTTTGTGGTGACGATATAACTATTTATATTACAATTGATGAGAATCAAAAAGTTGTCGAAGTTGGATTTCAGGGAACCGGTTGTGCAATCTCAACAGCAAGTGCCTCAATGCTAACAGAATTGATTGAGGAGATGACTCTTGAGGAGATGAAAAAGCTAACCAACGAGGATATCAAGGAGATGCTAGGCATCCCTCTGACTCCAGTTAGGCTTAAATGTGCAATCTTACCACTTAAAGTATTACAGGGAGCTATTCATAAATTTGAGGGCGGAGACGTCGGAAGTTCAGTGGATAAAACTGAATAATCAGGATGATAAAAATGAAATTAGAAATAAAAGATCTCAAAGTAGCAGTAGTAGCAGACGATACCGAAATATTACATGGTGTTAATTTAACTATTGAATCCGGTAAAATTGCTGGATTGATGGGTAAGAATGGTAGCGGAAAATCCACACTTGCAAAGGTAATTTTTGGGCATCCTGATTATAAAGTAACATCTGGTGATATACTGGTAGATGGAGAGAGTATTCTTGGGATGAGCACCAATGAAAGAGCACAACTGGGTCTATTCCTAGGTTTTCAATCACCCTACGCAATTCCAGGTGTGACACTGAATAATTTACTTAGAACAGCAATTCATGCCAAGGATCCCAAGGGAAGAATGGAAAATCCCATCAAATTTGCCAGGAGATTAAGAGGTCAGATCAAAGAAATTGGTTTAACCGATGAATTTTTTGATAGATCAGTTAATGAGAACGCCAGTGGTGGAGAGCGTAAGAAGTCTGAAATTATTCAACTGGATATGCTAGGTGCAAAAATTGCAGTGCTTGATGAGATCGATTCAGGACTTGATATCGATGCTCTGAAAGTGGTATCTGAATCAATTGTTAGACATAGGAATGAGAAGGGTACTGGATTTGTGCTTGTAACTCATTATAACAGATTACTCACCCATGTAAACCCAGACGTGGTTTATCTATTCGTTGATGGACGAATTATCAAGCAAGGTGGACCAGAATTGGCTTTAGAACTGGAAGAGAAGGGATACGAACAATTAGTTGCAGAGATTGCAAAATAATAAAATTTTAATTAATCAAATGAGAAACCCATTGATTCAAGAGCATTTTTGAGATCCGGTCTTTTGATATTTTCTAACTGCTTTGCAACCACACCAGTCCAAGCGGCATCAGGAGACTCTTTTCCATTTGCCCGATAAAATGAGGCTAATTCCTTATCATATTCAATAAAATTATCAGATCTCCTCTCAAAATACTGTTCACGATGGATTATCATCTCAGATTTCATTCTGGGTTTGAGTGCTGATTTACTGTCAGGATAACCCAAACAAAGTCCAAATGCAACATATACTCCTCTAGGAAAACCAAGTAGTTCAGCTACTCCCCTGGGATTATTACGCATGCCTCCAATCATAACAGTACCAAGCCCATGCGATTCTGCTGCCAGACACAAGGACATACCAACCAGTGCTGCATCAATTGTGGCCACCATGGTGGTCTCCAGGGATTTTGCCAGTTTCGTATCATGAATCTGACAGGCCTCATCTACTCCAGAAATATCTGCACATAGAGCAATAAAGGTGTCACAGGTTTCCACATGTTTTTGATTCCCAGCAAATTTGGCCAGTTCCTTTTTGGTTTCCTGATTTTTTACAACTACAATTGAATATGTCTGCATATTACTAGACGTGGGGCTTCTCCTTGCAGCCTCCAATATCTGTTCAAGCATCTCATCAGGTATTTTCTTATCCGTGTAATCTCTGACACTTACATGATACTCTAAGGTATCTATTACCGATAACATAATTGATTGTTATTTTGATTATCTATAATTAATGTGTTATGGGGTTTTATCAATTTATACAATTTTGATTGAATAAGCCAAATAAGTCATAGCGAAATGATTAATATTCATCGACGAATTTAAATTACTATACTTTATTTACATTAACTGTGGGATGAAATTGATTATGAAAACAAGGACCGTATATTCATTCACATTTTTAGTAATAATGTCAATTTCAATAATATCTGTAGCCTCATTGACCACTGTATTGGAAAAAGATAATCAGCATAATGATGATTTTAGGACATATTATTTGCATGAGTCTTCAAATAGGATTTATTCTGCAGAAGACAATTATGAACCAGACAATTCCATAGAAGATGCAAAAATAATAGAGAATGGGATTTGGCAAAATCATAGTATATCACCGATAGGGGATATCGATTTTGTTAAATTCACCTTAGAAACTAGAATGCTGGTAAATGTTTTCACCAACTCAACCGTTGTAGGTGACTGTGATACCTATTTAAAATTGATAAATGGTCAAACAGGTAGCACTATTGAATCTAATAATGATAATGGAGATTCAACATATTCGAAAATAGAAATTGAACTTGATGCAGGCAATTACTATCTCAGTATTAATGAATATGGTGATGATAAAGAGATACCAGAATATAATCTATTTATGATTCTTTCAGAACCATCCCCATACATCCTAGTATTAAATCCGCTTATTCATGCATATTATTTTCCTGGAGAAACTTTTGATATTAAATGGGCAACGACTGAGAAGATTAATTCGGTACTAATAGAACTCTATACGGAAGAAGATGTAAATATTGGGAAGATTGGGGAAGCACTTGGTTCCGTAGGCATATTTGCTTGGACAATATCTGATGACCTATCTCCCGGTACGCACTATATTCGCATTTCGGCAGTAAATCTTGATATATTTAATGAATCAGCCTTATTTAGAATATTGGAGGTAACTGACGAGGGACTTTTCTCTCTTGATAGGCCACTTTCTTGGCCAAATATAATGAGTCAAATTGTAGTTTTAACAATCTGCATTCACTTTACACGCAGAAATCGAAAATAGAACGTTTGTTCAAGTGTTCATGTAACATTAGACCATAAGATATGTACTCCTGCAGAAGATCTGCAAAAGGAGAGAATAAAATTGAAAAAGTTAAATATTTAATAAGAATCATTCTTTATGAATAAGGAGAACATTCTTGTACAGGGGATCGGTGCGATTGGAGGCCTCCTCTCGGCTTCTCTGATACTCAAGGGATACAAGGTAACCCTGATCACCGGTAATGAGGAGATCACCAGGGCTATAAGATCAGATGGAATTCAGATAAGAAATAAAACCGATACATTATCATTTCATGCGGATGTGTACACAGATTTGGATGAATTACCCAAGGCACAGTTTGATATTTCCCTATTAATTATGAAGGCCAATAATGTGGTTGAGATAGCTAAGGAAACAATTCCCTATCTAACATCTGAGGGATACATGGTCACCATGCAAAATGGGATTGTAGAGGATGCGGTGATCGAGGGTGTTGAAGATCCTAAAAGGGTAATTGGTTGCAACGTGGTGTTCTCAGCCACAATGCACGCACCAGGAATTTACGAGCGTACATCTCCCGGAGATATTTACATAGGGGAGATGGATGAGACTATCACACCAAGGATAAAGAGATTGGGAGAGATTTTAAATGATATCAACCCCACACACATCACTCAAAATATCAGGGGAATTTTGTGGTCCAAACTGGCTACAAATGCAACCATCAACAGCTTGGGTGTTATTACCGGTCAGAAATTGGGTGAGATGTTCAAAAGTAAGAAAACCCGATTATTAACAATACAAACCTATGCAGAGGTGATTGACGTGGCACATGAAAATGAGATCAAATTGGAAAAAACAACTGCTGATCCTTATCTACTCTACATGCCAAAAAATAGTGGCAGGTTCACCAGATTCAAAAAAGATTTCATTGTTAAGATGGTGGGTCGTAAATACAAGGAAACAAGATCCTCAAGTCTGCAGAGTATACTGAGAGGTAGACCGACAGAGGTAGAATTTCTCAACGGATATATTAAAGCCCACGCAAAAACAACTGAAGTACCAATTAACAGTGCTCTGATTGATATGATCAAGGAGATTGAAAACGGTAAAAGAGAGATTAAACCTGATAATATTGATGATCTGATACAAAAAATTGAAAATTAATTAGAGAAGTTTTTCTGAAACTACAGTTTAATTAAGCTAGAATTGATATAAACTCAATGGAAAGCGCATAAAATATGCTTTTCAGGAATTACAGAGACTTAATAGTACCTAAGAAAATGAAACCATTATAATTATTCGACAATTCGAAACTATATACTAACAATAGTTAAGAATTATCCATATTATTACTATATTATGCTATTTAAAGAAATCCTTCCCATTCTTATGCTGTTATTGATAATTGGAGAGAATGAATTATGAAGTGGTATGCAGGATATATTGCGGAAATTGTTGCATTTATTGGATACATAATCTTTGAATGGCAGGTCATCGAGAATCAAAATGTTGAATTTCTCAACTTTTCCACATTCATCGTTGCAGCACTGGTTGCTGGAATAGTGGGTGGTTTCCTGAGTCCTTACCATGTTAAACGAATCTCTAAATACGCAGCTTCCACCTTCGCCATAATTGCGGGAATCCCAGCTGCCTTATTTTTCATAATATCTGGAGATATCTTGTCCTCAGAGGACTCAGATTTTGGGGCAGTAATATTCCTAATTATAGCATTGGTCTTGGGAATTGCATTAGTTCTCCTGATAGTCATAGTTAGTGTGTTATTGATTGCTGGTGGTTATATTGGGTCAATATTTGGTAAAATGGTATTCCAAGAGGAGATAACTGATTACCAGTTCCAACAAGGGCAATTCCAACAACAACCTTTTCAAGCGGATATGACGGTTAATCAATTCCAAGAAGGACAAACCCAACAAGTTCCAGGTGATATGGTCACCTGTTTGGATTGTCAGACTACCCAAGAAAGAAGGAATTTTTGTGTTAACTGTGGTTCAGAGCTTCAATTAAAATAGCATATTAATTTTACATTAATTTTTAATTATGTTATAAACTATAAAAGTGCATATAGAGTAGATATGTCATGATTTGGATAAAG
>DAOUUM010000386.1 GCA_030668165.1 Candidatus Heimdallarchaeota archaeon | reverse complement strand
CTGGTTGATAATAATCATAAAAGGAGACAAAAAATTCAACCTGATTTTCAGGGAATAACTGCTTGAACTCGGCATATAACTGAGCTGCAAGGGTTTTGTTGGGTGCCATTACCAGAGTCGGCTTATTCAGTTCATTTATGATCTTTGAAGCAGAGAAAGTCTTTCCTGAACCGGTAACTCCAAGTAATACTTGATTCTTGTAACCCTTTTTTGTGAACCCCTCAATCAATTTATCAATAGCCTTTGGTTGATCTCCTTTTGGGGTTAAATCAGTTGTAATCTTGAATTTAAGCTGACTCAATACAATCACAATTTCCTTAATACTAATAAAATTTGGATGATATAAAACTTAATCTAAGGGTCAATTATTTCTGAAGAATAAATAATTGAGCCGATTAACTATGATATATTATTTTGCAGGATTTTGATTATCAATATGAAAATTGCCGTAGCAATTGCAAACTAGTAACGTATGATTTAGAAATAGTAAAAAAAGCAATTTTAATTGTAAGGTTATGACCAAAAACTATCAAGCAGCATTCGAACTGATCAAGGCGAATACTGAAGAAATAGTTAGTGAAGATGAATTATTGAACCTGCTCCAGAGTAACAAAGAAGTGAAGGCTTACTGGGGTACTGCACCGACAGGAAGAGTACACATAGGTTATCTGATTCCAATGAGTAAGATCGCAGATTTCCTCAGTGTGGGAATTACCTTCAAAGTTTTACTGGCTGATATCCACGCCCATTTGGATGATCAGAAAAGTCCCTATGAATTGCTGGATGCAAGAACTGAATATTATAAACAAATTATCATTGGTCTGCTAGAGGGTCTAGAGGTTGATATCTCCAAATTGATCTTCGAAAGAGGAAGAGATTTTGAGCTGACTGAGAAATATGGGATGGATCTTTTGAGAATGACCTCGATCATCACATTAAACCGAGCCAGACGAGCTGGAGCTGAGGTTGTAAGGCAAAAAGAAGACCCCAAATTGGGCAGTTTCATCTATCCCCTAATGCAGAGTCTTGATGTTCCCCATCTAGATTGTGACATAGCATTTGGCGGGATAGATCAGCGAGGTATCTATATGCTTAGCAGGGAGCTCTTACCCAAAATAGGATACAAGAAACCGGTCTGTGTTTTCAACCCCCTGCTTCCAGGTCTGACTGGAGATAAGATGTCGGCATCTGATACTGCATCAGTAATTGATTGTCTGGATGGTAAGAAACAGATCAAGAAAAAGATGAACAAGGCTTACTGTCCCGAAAAAGAAATAGAAGGCAATGGAATTCTTGCATTTGTAAAAACAGTGATATTCCCATATTTGAAACGTAGAGATGAAGATTTCCTAATTGACCGCCCTGAAAAATTTGGAGGACCATTAACATTTGATAGCTATGAATCCATGGAGAAGGCATTCGTGGCCGGGGATCTTCACCCACTTGATCTTAAAATGGGTATGGCAGATTATGTCAATACAATACTAGGACCATTAAGAAAGAGATTTGAGAATAAACAAGATCTTATAGAGAAAGCATATGGCAAGTGACATCAGTCGAGATTAAATAATTCAAAATCATTATCAAAGGGATTACCTCTTGTAATATTCATTTCCAATTTATTAAGATTCATAATAATTGAACAGATTGTTCCAGTATTGCCAAGATCTTCATCGAAGACATATTTTCTGCAAATCGGGAGGTCAGGGTTACTCTGATCAAATAAGATTAGTTTTGCATCCTCAATGGAGGGATCAACCTCCGCCAACATAATATTTGCCCTCTCATAACGTGCAAATGAACTTGCCAGCCTTTCTTCATCGGTATTATGAGATTTATCCTTGAGAAAATGATTGGTATGCATGAAATTAGAAGCTGAATTATCAAGGTAGTAGTGACTATCTCCTGTGAACTCAATACTGACATACTCTCCCTCGTTATTGGCAATTATAATATTGCTAGCTTTTCCCCCCATATGATCCTCAATTCCCTTCAATGCACTCTCTATACTACTAGCATCAAGCATGGATCTCAGAATTATGTGAACGGGAACTCCATCTAATTTCTGATCAATATGCAGAAAGTTCAGAGTGACACCAATATTACTAGAATTGAAACCAATCTTACCGATAATACCTGGCTCTGTCATCTGAAGGATGGTATGACCATCGGGTCTCGTAATCTTCATGATAACAGCTAATTCCTCCAATTCTTTTGCCCAATCCCAGTTCTGGCTGAGTATGCTGCTCTCTGAGAAATAGAATGCTGTGCATTCATTAATGAACATGGTGAGGATCTCTGTTCTTGCATTCAAAGCATAGATCCAGAGTGGATCAACCTCTGCTCCCTCTGCAATAGCCTCTATTTCTTCACTGTAAGCAAGGTTGAATTCCATTATTCTTTTTTTGAAAACTCCTGCACGCTCAAAAATCTCATCCTCAGTCCTATCGAATACACCCTGATAGAATTCAATCATCTTGAGAATTCTGTTTTTTAGCAATCTACCATGATCCAAGCCTATCTCGCGTGGTGTTCCAGATAGTGCGATATATGGGAATTTCTCCATGATCTTGATTCATGATTTAATCAATTAAGTCTTTTTTAATGGTGCAACAAGGATTGTCTTTACTGATAATTATTTGCATTTTCAATATTTGGCTGATTATCATTGTTGTGGGTATTGATTAACCTATTGTAGTAATTTTTCTCATATTGGATTAGGCTGAACAGCTGATACAGAAATGGAATGGCTAGCACTGTATTAATCAAATTTCGGATGCTCAGACCGGATAAACCATCAAAATTGTTCTTACTGATTACTTGATAGAAGGTGGGTCCCTGTAATGAGTAGAATGATAATAGCATGAAAAGAGTGTACATAAACAATCTTCGCAGGTATTTGTGATACTCATAATCTTTTATTACCCTGAGTAGCTGTGTAATAGTTATTAGTTGAACTAAGGTAAACAGAGAATATATCAAAATATATCTAATAAAAATCAAATCCAAATTATCAGTGGTTGCAGATATTTCTGGAATTAATACAAATTGAAAAATAAATGTGAATGCGATTATTATTATTGATGCAATGATGTGCATTGAGGCAAGTATGTTATCCCAGTTCATCTATTTTCTCTGATTATATTACTTAATTAATTGTTTATGATTGTGTGTTGGAATTAGGTGATATTAATCCCTGAGTCCCATACTTGTGGTGGCAGTTGGTCCAAGAGCAAATGGAAGGGTGATAAAGAATAGATCAATCATCACATCAAAATTGAGTGATACTGATCCTGAATCTATTAAGGTCCAAACAATAACGCCTATCAACACTCCAATTGTTGTAAATGCCCAGGTAAGAAAGAAATCAAGAGATATTAATTTAAACCATTTCTCATCTTTTAGTCTTTTAGCGAAGAAATATGTAACGAAACTTATCAGGAACCATATTATAGCAATTATT
>DAOUUM010000466.1 GCA_030668165.1 Candidatus Heimdallarchaeota archaeon | reverse complement strand
AAGTTTGGATATTTCATATTTCTAGATAACAGTATTTTTCTTTATCTCTCTTTTATTTATTTTAATAGGGTAACTAGGATTACATAAAAATTAAAAATTGATTAGGAAGTTATTAATCAGAGCCAGATTAATTGAGGTATTCAATCATTAGTGCGTTAAAATATCATATTCATAAATTCTCATGTTTGAAAATTGAATTTATTCTAGTATTAGCGCTGGGATAGTCTTGAGTAATTGAAAAATGGAAATTTTCATGTTCAGTATTCCTATAGGTGTAGATACGAATTTGCTCAACATGGACATCTGTATTCATGCTAGCTTTAATGAAATCTATTATCACTTTGTTATTCTTAATTGATACATTATTCCCTGTAACCTTATCCAAACCTAGAGTGTAGTCTTCATCCTCAGATTTTATCTCTATTTCAAGATTTTGAATTGGAAACGGGTTTCTATTGATTAAGTTCATTATTATCTCTGAACTAAAATCTGTTATTCTCCAGGATTTAATTTCCAAATCCATTTTTGGGGCCTGAAATTTAAGCAACGGTTTTTTACCAGTACGGGGTGTGTATTTCGATACCAAATTTTGTAATTCTGGTTTATCAATCCAATTGATCAATGTACTTAGTTGAGATAGTCTAGGTGCATTTATCAGTAGTGTCGTTTGACCTGTTGCCAGTTGTTTCGCCCTAAATTGATCAATAATCTCTTTTTTTAGTTGTCCCTTGGTATCATTATATTGACTGTTTAATTTTATAATTAGATTGTCTATACCTTCAACAAAATACCTAGCAACCCTCTCTCGGTGTTGATGTTCCTTCACCCATTCTTTACGTGTCTGATTTTTCTTAGTTTGTACGGTATCTAATCCCTTTAATATAATTTTTAAATTTTTGAGATCTTCATTGGTTATTCCGCTTACATATGAAGTGATTTTCCCAATACTGGTTCTGCTTAAATTAGCCATAATATCCGCCTCTAATTATTGATTTTATTTGCTGTCAATTGTAGAATTTTTTGATTTAATATTAATATTACGTCTGTTAGGAATTGGTTATTATTATACATTATTCGATTTATTCTACAATAATACAAATTATTACCAAACCCACCTAAGTAAGTTAATTTAACATCACAAGTTCGAGTATGTCATTTTGTATCAATTATTATTTAACAAATTATTGGGCTGCCAAGTACTTTTTTTCTATTTCATAACAAATATGAAATTTAATATATTTAGTATATTAAGCATTAAATCGATGAATTAATGCAATATTTCCCAGTATTTTTTCAATATTACCTATTTAAAAATCAATACAGCATTTTTAGAAGATCTGGACTGTTTCGCATCATTTCGTAGGTTATTCGGTACCCCGAATACTTATAATTTGTGGGGAATTCCTCAGGTATATCCGAGAGGATTATTATGAAAGCAAAAACATTATCGTATTTTATTACAATTAGCCTGATGGCTCAATTTCTTGTTATTGCCGCCTCATCTGCTCCAATCTCACTTTCAGGAGTAAATGGGTTAGATTATGGTTATGGTCCGACCATGGCCTTTGAGGCAGATATGACAGAATTTTCACAACCCCCAGGGGATTATCCTCTGGTGAATGGTTTCTGGACAGATCTGGTAAATACAGAAAACGTAGCAAATGACGGATCTAACGTCTATGTGGCCGTACTGGATACAGGATTACTATCAAATTGGCAATCTCTATTTCCATATGCCAATATAGCAACCGACCTAGGTATGGGATATACACATGATTTCTACTGGGATTTCGGCGTCAGTGATGTCATGGTTGGTCCCCTACAAGAGGATCGAGGATACATAACTGATCTGGCTTCTGGACATGGAACACATGTCACATCAACAATTGTTGGTTTTGACATTTATGGATCATATGGTGTCAATGGTGTGGCCCCTGAAGTAACGATCATTCCCGTCCTGGTCCTAGATGCATGGCTGGTGGATTCACCCTTTGGAACCCTAGGTTTTTCAGGTGGTACAGATGAGATGGTAGTTGCTGGAATCACCTACATTGCTGATTTGGCAGACAGTCTTGATGGACCGGTCGTCATCAATATGTCCCTTGGTGGAAGTTATTCAGCTGCAATCGAAGCAGCAGTTGATTACGCAATTGCACAGGGAGTTGTTGTTGTGGCTTCAGCAGGCAATAACGGTGAAGCAGGAATGGGTTACCCTGGTGCACTCCCACAGATCATATCCGCAGCATCTGTTGGATGGACAGGCACCTGGTGGAACGGTTGGCAAGCTGATACCCCCGAAAATCTCTATGAGACTGATTTTCTGGGTAATAATCACCAACTCTATCTGTCTGATTTCTCATCCCGTCCAAATAAGGATCTAGGACAAAAAACTCAGGACCTAGATGTTGCTGCCCCTGGTAGCTGGATTGTTGGGCCATACAAGAGTACATTTGCAAATGATTTTGGTTATTATTACCTGTCAGGCACCTCAATGGCTGCACCACATGTCACAGGTATGATTGCACTAATACTTCAATCATTCCCCGATCTTACCCATTCAGAGGTTGAATTCATCGTTAAGAATGCAGCAAGAGGTAATCCACTTCCAGCAGATGGAACCTGGGATTTCTTCCCATATGCAAGTGATCCATTCATATTCCACTCCTGGCAAGGAGGGGATTATGGTGCTGGATTT
>DAOUUM010000329.1 GCA_030668165.1 Candidatus Heimdallarchaeota archaeon | reverse complement strand
GTTTATTTTATCTCTTGTTCTGTACCAGTTTTTGGAGAATTTATCTCTTCTACTCAGTTCTTTGTTCAGCCTTCTCAGTTTTTTCAGTGCCTTTTTTAGTGGTTTGGGATTATCAAAATACTCTTTATCAGATGTTATTGCCAGATCAATCAATCCAAGACCAACACCCACACTTCCATTCTGATTGAAATCATTGGGATGCTTCTCCTCTGTGCAGGTGAGAGAAACTGAATAATACATGTAATATATTCTATTTTCAGTACCTCAAGTACTGAATTGTACAAGTTTACTCTGGATTTGGCAATTAATTACTCTCCGCGAATTCCCCCAAAAGTTAACAATTAGTTTCTAAAATCGATCATATAACAATAGTAATTTAATTATCAACTGAAACTGGCTTCTTCTAGTATTTCAAAGGCTGTTATATCTGAAACCTCATCAAGATATTTTTCCAGTTTCCAATACCACAGAATTGAGATTAAAAGTGGAATAATTGCTGCGTAGGCACTTAGATAAAGAGTTGTAGATCTTGCATCCAAACTGGATAGGCTGTATGCGAAGAAAAGGAATGTCAAACCCAGGATGAAAATTCCTATACTATAGATCAGGTAATATTTTTTAATTCTTCCCAATTCTGTATCAGTGGCATTCTTCTCCTTTGGAGTGCGATTAAAACTCACCTTGATACCGGTTAAGCCCTTGAGGATGGCACCGATTAAAAGTGGCTGGGCTGCTAGGATCAACATGTAAAAACCTGAAAATACAAAGACTTTGTAATAAAATGGTTTTTGATGAATAAATATTCTTTTATCATCGAGTAAGACAGCCACAATCCCTGCAAAAATGGGAGAAATGCCTATTAATGCAAGGATCACCCCAAAATATGAGATCTCGTTCAGTAATGATGTTCTGATTATACTGATATCTAACTGTATCAGTGCAATCATCACAAAAGCAACTCCCCACCCCAGAATTGATAGTGTGGGAAAGAAACCAGTTGCAAAATGATCGATTTTCACATACAGTGGAGATTTTCCCCTGAGAATGGTAAGCCATCTAGCTCTGAAACTTCTTGTAATACCGGTCAACCATCTCCAGACCTGACGGATAAGATGTAAGGGATCCCATGGTACGAGTGCCCATGCACCAACCACATCAATATATTCTATCCTGTAGCCAGCACTTCTAAAAATAAATGAATTATCTGTATCATCAGCAATGGTTAAGGGATCAAATCCGCCAAAACTCATGAGTAATTCCTTACTGAAGAGTGTTGCTCCACCAGCAAAAATCGCTGATCCTGTTGATCTTCTTGCTCTTTGAAAAAGACTGAAGAATTGTAGTTGCAGGAAACCAGATATTGTTGTTAGCAGAGTCCGCATGTTGACAAAATCAATTCTTGTCTGTACTGCAATTGTATCCTTTCTCCAGGCAATCAAACAATTTTTAACAATATTTTTCTCCACTATATGATCTGCATCAATGAATAGAAGATATTTCCCCCGAGTGTGTTTAAGTGCATTATTGATGCCTCCTGCTTTAAATCCATCACGATTATCTCTGGTTATATATTTCAATTCATTGTTTTTGCTATATTTTTCAAGTTCAGGATTATCAGGAGTATCATCAACTATTACAACTTCATACTTATCCCTGGGGTAATTGATGTCCAGTGCTGCCTTTATGGTCTGCTTAATCACAGAAAATGGTTCCTTGTACATGGGGAGCATTATTGACACAAATGGTAGAGTATCATTATTGTTAATATTGTCCAGATTGAATTCATCAGTGAGAGGGTTATTAATGGGGGCATAGGCCTTTCCCAGGTGATAAATCAGTAAGAGAGCATAATAACCAATGCTAGATTCGACAAAAAACACCAGGAGGTTCAGTATAATTGCTACAATTCCTTTTGAGGACGTGAATATAGAACCCAGAGATCCTATCACATAAATTGAGTACCAGACAAATAAGAGAAGAACTACAGAGGATATAACATAGTAGAGGGTGGAATTAGTCCTGTAATTTGGATCATTTAGTCCATAGTTTGGTCTTATTACATCCTCCTCAGTCATATATCGAAGTGATCATCTATTATTATTTAATTTGTGTATTTTAGCAAGGTTATTTGTATATTTATGAATTTTGGGTGTTAAACTATCGATCGAGTAGGTCAATAAATTTCTTTACCAGACCAAGATATCTCTTGGCAGCAACAAATGATACTCTCCTTTGAGGATTCTCATATATTGCAAATAGTGCTTTTAATTGACTTTCCAATGCCCTTCTACTTCCTGCACGGCTTGGATAATTATCCATGAAGAATTTGGCCATATCTCTTGGGGCTTTGAGATCTTCATCACCTTCGTATCTTGGATCCGTACGGACCAAAACTTTAAGACGCTGGGTAAGAGTTCGTATGGGACCTCCATAGGCACCAGTATCCTTGATCACGCCAAGTTTCTTCTCAAAATCTGAATGTCCTTTTTCACCTCTTCTCTTGGTGAGTAGGATGGGACGTAGTCGTCGACTCTTGGGCATTACTTTTTTACCATAACCATAGGCTATGAAAGGTACAAATGGTGCGTACAAGGGGAACATACTCAATTGTGCAATCAATTTCAGTAAGGCGGTAGAATAAAGAACAGGCGACATAAGACTTTGGTATGTGTGACCAAAATCAAAGATAATAGGAATTTGAGGCATATCAAGAGTGATTTCTTGATGTTCTGTTGCCATTTGAATAATATTTCGGATGAGAATCAAATTATCATTCTGGTCGTCCTGTTTTGTCCAACGATTGATAAATATTGAGGGATCGGCTATGAAAACGATCTTACCCATACCAGGGAATAGTGGAATGGTTAGTGCGGTTGCAAATTTTGCATTTCCCCACTCATCAGGATCCGGTTGAGCTGTGCCATCAGCGGCGGCAGCCATATCCGTTTCAATCCATGATGAACGTGAGGAGTACAGTGGAAAGAATGGTAGTCCTAATTCAAAATTATCATCTCCTTCACCAATTGCATCATTGATGAGCGAAGCAGAGATTTTTTGTAAAGGTTGCCATACTATTTTTTCCACCTCTTCTGTACGTCCTGTATCCGGATTAAACACGTCTTCTGTGATTTTTAGCTTAACCGAGATTACAGATGCCATTTCCATCTGAATTTTATTGACATTCTGAGTGAATGTCATACCTGGTATGTAGCTGCTCTCAATGTCTGTGATTATTGGTCGATTGGGATTACCATCATTTGAAAGTGCATCCATCAGTACTCCTGTGGAGTTAAATCCAAATGATTTGACAGTTTTCAGGATTGCCAGAAGAAAATTACTTGGATCAATAGCTCCGGCTAAATCACCAGGATCATCGAGTTGATCTGGGAATATTGATGAGCTATTTTCGGTATCCTCCCCAACTCCTCCTTCGAGTATATCTTCCAGACAGGGCATGTCTATGCCTTGTTCCTGGGCCTGTGCACAGACTTCGTCAAGATTTTCAAATAGATCAAAAATTGGTTCTAGTATCTGATTACCAGTTCCAAAATCATCAGCAATGATGAGAGAGCCTCCTCTCAGCAAATACAGGAGTACCGAAAATGTTTCCGTAGCATCAAAATTCGCAGCGGGTCCAACAATTACAAGGGCACCTGATCCGTTAAATCTATTCAATGCATTTAAATTGGATATTAAGCTGGTGGTATTGTATAGACCAGCTGTACCCCTGGAGTTAGTGATACTCTCTAAATCATTACGTACAATTGATAATCCATCATATCCGGTGTTGTAAATAGAAAATGCTTGATTTGTTGAGCTATTGGGAAATGCTGCAAGAATCATTGGTGCTATACTAAACAAGAACAAAAATATCAGAGCTATCGCTGTGATGTATCTTTTTATTCTTGAAATTTTAGTACTCGAGGTAGTTTGTGACATTTAATCAATCAACCTACTTCTTTCTGCTTTTCTTAGGTCGAGGTCGTCGACG
>DAOUUM010000485.1 GCA_030668165.1 Candidatus Heimdallarchaeota archaeon | reverse complement strand
ATGGGATAGTGCGCAACTCGAAAATGCGGTTAAGCTTGAGATGTCTTCAGAAATACTGGAAGATAATATCTGGGAGTTCACTGAGGAAGTGAAAAGTGAACTGAACCAGAAAAATATGAGAGTAGTGATGCCAAAAGAGCTACCAGCTTTGGAATCAAATGATCAGTGGGCAATGAGCTTTTGAAAGCATATGCACTAATAAATTATTGATATATTTGATGAGATAGAGCTGGTTGATATAACTACTGAAGAGATGTATGATGAGTGAATGAGATTTGATTTTGATACAAGAAAATGGAATTCGTATTAAATAATCAATACGACATTAACCAGTTTGTCAAACTTTACTTAAGACATAATTAACCGGGTTCAAAAAATGTGTTAATTCTCTTAGAATCTCAGGTTCAATGTTGTTAATCTTAGAGATGGAGAATTGAATATTCATCCTTTTGTTGGCAGCTACAGAGTATAGAACACTAACTTATCTCTTTAACTGATCAAGATCAATTATCTCAATCACAAAATCAGCACTAGTTCTGGATCGAACCGATCTGTAAACTGGTATGACCCTCACCACCAATGCTAGCTAATATTTCACCGATATCACCTATGCAAGTACAATAATAAATTATATAACTTTGTATGGTACCCTGATCAATGCCCTGAATAGAGTGGAGCTTACCAATAAGAGTTTTCATAATGATTTACACCAACTAAATTTACTTGGTGATAATAAAATGCATATGAGAAAATACGTTTATTAATTAATATCAATAAAAAAATGATATTGCTCCATTTTAATATACTGACAATGGGTTTGAAATCCTTGTTTTTCATACTTATATATATATTAGTCAAGATGTTTCATTATTTGGCGGGATTAATTAAATGCTCCAAAAATATATTGAATATAGCCTTGAACATGTTATATTTTTCATCTGTATATAACTGAGGACAATTTTAGAGATTCCCAATTATGTTAAATTAAGGAATATCACAGTCTGAATTATTAATCTTTCATTCTACCTTGCATGTTTTTTATAACAAAAGTATAGTTATTATTGACCTTAGAATCCAATTCTAACTGATATGAGATATCAAAATTTGGTAAATCTATATAAATAAACCAGCTAAATGATTTGAGTCATCCGCCACATGATAATTAATATCAATAAATCCAAGGATCTGGTTTCAGATTTCACAATCCAATAGTTCCATCCATCTATCTCTATCGAAACCATATTAATTATGTCTCCTATTTCACAAATAGTATCATTTCCTCTTTCGAATTATGAAGTATCACCCCCAAACTTACAATAGAATTGTGATGGAAGAAATTTGAGTGCAAGAGAAAATTATTAACTTTTATTTCCTTTAAATATAATTCATCCAATTAGTATAGTAATGCCAATACTCAATAGAACTAAACCCGTAAAAAGTATAGAATTAATGCTCGATGAATTACATTCCCCTAAAACTGGGTTTCGTAAGTTGTTCGCTGCTATTAACCACAAATTTACCCATCAGATACCTGTTTCCATCATAGCCCAGCAATCATTTGCCAGGACGAGAAGGCATCTTGATGATAAGGGAGCACTCATTATACTGGATGATAGGGTGGATGAATTTATGCACAGTTATCTGTGCTTATCCCGTTATAGTCAATTGGATATGCTGCTGGATAAACTTGGGGAATTTTTTGGAGGGAATGTATGCTAACCTTTTGGAATGCCAGTACTATGTACTCACATACCAAATACCCGATCCCCCATGGGGATAAACCCACTCGTGGCGTTGGATGTCATTGGATATCCGCAGATGTCAGAGGGCATTTGTTGGGTAGCCAGGAGGATTTATTTTTAGGAGGTAATTAAGATGTCGTATCGAGATCCCCTCCGGGATGAGGAGGAATTATGGTTGGTGAGAGACGATGATGATGAGAGAGAGGAGGACTTATACGATGATTCTGATCCATATTACTCCTCTGATGAGAGTGACTACGAAAGAGATCTTGAGGAAAAAACTCTTGGTTCAAAGTTCATTGATTCTGACTACAGCGTATCTTTCTGGTACAATAAGCTGGATGATAAGGGATTGATAATAAATGATATGGAATACCTTGAAAGATTCCCAAAATTGTGTATTTTGAACCACCCGCCTGAGAATACAACAGATGATCAACAAGAATTGAGTAAATTAGATGAACGAAGTAAAAGAGAGGATAATTATCAGACCAGTAATTCTATGAGGAATACTGCTGATGAATTAGAAATAATTGATGACATGACGGATGAAATAGATAATATGGCAATATTTGATAGAGGTGATGAGATATTCGATAAGCCATTTGTCACAGATGATAATCAAGAAATTGAATTAAGTAAATTAAATGTTAGAAGAGAGGATAGTTATCAGACCAGCAATTCTATGAGGAATATTTCTGATGGATTAGAAATAATTGATGGCATGACGGATGAAATAGGTGAAAAGGATAGTTTATTAGACCCTGTTGATGAGGTAT
>DAOUUM010000002.1 GCA_030668165.1 Candidatus Heimdallarchaeota archaeon | reverse complement strand
CGAGCATTGTTTGCATCCCCAATTCTAATCTTAATAGCATATTTAATGGACGCAGATCTATCCATATATTTTGAAGGAACAACACTCATTATTGTGATTATATCTTCAATCCTGATAATTATTGGAGATGGTCTGTTTATGCTCACTCTTAAAAAATATGAGGTTTCACTTGTTCAACCCATTGTAAGCATTTATCCACTGGTAACAACTATTATTTTGCTTATAACCAAGATAGAGGTTATTGGACTTTTTGTGATGATTGGTACTCCAGTTCTCATTATTGGAGTGGCAGTGGTATCAAGTTCCAGAAGTATTGGTGGAGTAAATTTTGAACTAAGAGGTATGTTAATGGCCCTAACAGTTGCATTATTTTGGGGGACAACTATCTTCACAGTCAGATACATCCTTTTGATTCCTGGAACTGAAGCAATCGGATTAACAGGTATAAGAGTTGCTCAGATCGGTATCGGAGCATTGATCGCATATTTATTTACCAGAAAATCAGATAGTGAGGATACCGAGATATTTAATAAGAAATCATGGTTATATATGGGAATATCTGGAATATTGGGCTTTGTAATAGGAGCCAGTGCCCTGTTTCTGTCTGTTCAGTCAATTGGTGCAGGTATTGCAACACCCATTTCTTCTACTAATCCAGTAGTAAGTGTTACAATAGGTATGATGTTTGGATGGGAACCAAAAGATATGAGAAAGGTCATAGGTACGATTCTATCAGTAATCGGAACTATTATCATTGTTATGTAGTTTTCAGTATCTATTCAGATTTCTTGGTATATTGAACCACACTCATCATCTCCTGAGGGTTATTATGGCTTATGACGTATGTCTTCCCATTTTTCATAAGGATTCTAACTCCGGTTCTACTACCGGTTATATATCCAATGGATCCATCCACACCAACTCTTTTACCATAACCCAGGTAGGTACCCATAGATTTCACTGCAACGGATCGTATACTCACGATATTACTTATTTTCAACTCATCATGGAATGGTCCTAGTCTGATGATTAAGACACCAGACCTTATCTGAATGGTTACTTTTGAAAACACAAGAGCAATTATTATAAAAAATGCAAGTGCAGCAAAGAAGTAAACTGCTTCAGAAATATTGGTGAACAAGATCCATACTGATGTAATCGTGTATACAATAATCAAGGGAATCACAATTTTCAGCACCATAGTCATCAGCTGTTCATTATAATACTCAAGTGAACCATCCCTGGGTATAACCAATTCATCTTCCTGGGAAATTGGGGGATCAATAGGATTTCTTGATGGAATAAGTAAAATGTAGAACAAAATGGCTAATCCACCAATTATAACAACGACGGTCAGTACAATTATTCTATTATCTTCAATGTAAACCGGTAAGATGGCTGCAGCAGTACTTAAAATCGAATAAATGACAATGGCAATGATCCTATTTCTTCTTCTAGAAGCAGTAATATTGCCATATTCACTCGACTTCATCTTTATTCTCCCACATTAATTAATATATTAAAAGTATGATAATCACCCTCCCTTTTTCTAAAAACTCATATACAATTTGATTAGATGATCAATTGAAATGCTTGATCGCTTACAGGTAATTCTAGATAAAGTGGATAGATCTCGAGTCCAATTTGTGGATATGAGAGTCTACCAGTCCACTCAGTTATCATTAACCACAAGAAAAGGGCAGGCTGAAAATGTCACCTCTCAGAAATTGGATGGAATAGGAATTAGAGCCCTGGTAGGTGGAGCCTTTGGATTTGCCAGTATAGCATCATTTGATCCTGCAGAGGTGGAAAACACCATTCAGGCAGCCATTAAAATGGCCAAGGGTGCATCTGGGACAATTAAAAATAAAAATAGTGTTGATACTGAATCAGTATTTGAGGCCAGAAATGAGATGACCTTCAAAAATGATGTCAATCCAGCAGATCTGAGTTTTGAAGAGAAAATGGAGTTATCCCAGAAAACCGAGGCTATATTGAGAGAGCATGATCACAGAATCATCAACTCTTTCGGTTCATATAGTGAAAAAATTCAGAGAGAACAGGTGATCAATACCAATGGAACACGTGTGGTCAGTGATTATGGAGTCTTTCGTTTGACTGGATCTGCAACTGCTAGATCAGGAGATATCATCCAGAATGTTAGCGATGGTGTGGCCACAAATGCGGGATTGCAGCGAATTATTGACTGGGATCTTGAACAGGAGATGACCCAGTTGGGTGAAAGAGCAGTGGGATTGCTTGATGCAGTATCTGCTCCCTCTGGGAGATTAAATGTGCTTCTCGAGCCGTCCATAGTTGGAGTGTATATCCATGAGGCCTTCGGGCATGCAGCAGAGGCTGATGCTATACTATCCAAACGCAGTGTGATCCACGATCAGATCGGCAATAAAATGGGTATTGACACAATCAATGTGGTTGATGATCCAACCGTTGACAAACTCAGAGGTTCATTTGCATTTGATGCCGAGGGGACACCCTCAAAAAGAAGAAAAATTATTAAAGACGGTATACTAACTGACTTTTTCAATGATCTGAGTACTTCAGATATGTTAGAACAGGGTAATACTCTCAATGGTGCAGGTAGGGCTCAGGATTTCAGACATGTGAGCATGCCACGTATGGGAAATACCTATATTGATAAGGGTAATATGAGTTTTGATGAGTTGCTAGAAGCTATTGGTGATGGTGTCTATTTAACGAAGAGCTATGGTGGATATGTTAATCCAGCCACAGGGCAATTCTTTTTCAGCTCACAATCAGGCTATCTAATCGAGGACGGACAGCTTTCCAAACCGATACGAAACTCCGGTATGAGTGGAATGACCCTTGATGTCCTGAAAAACACCATAGGTGTTGGGAATGATATTGATATCGATGCTTTTGCAGGAATTTGTGGTAAGCCCAGCGTTACAGGTTATCAGTCGGTTCCAGTTTCTGCTGGTGGACCACATGTTGCAGCTACTGATATCGTTGTCGGTGGTCAATAAAATAATAATATCCTTTACGAAAATCATAATCTGAATTTAAGAAAGATACTTTTGTAATTAAATTAAATGCTTTTCTAGGGAATTGAGACAATGATTATTGCTAATTTATATGGCCTCTCTTCTCCTCAGAAATACAACCGCGATGAATAACAATAATCCAGGTATTAGAATCAAGACCCCAATAAAGGAAAATAAGCCAGCTAATTCGATCTCCATTGGTTCAAGATGATAGAATATATGAGGCATAATTGCATCTAATAGCCATTCGAAGGATAGGTAGTTGTATTCCTCACCTGCGGCCACCATACTAGAACTTATAGTGCTCAAAATGAATAATGCCAGTAAGGAGGATAAAATCGCATAGAGTGTTTTTGCAAATATAGTCGATAACATTATTGTCATCGCAACTATAATTGACTGAAGTAGTAATAGAACGATCAACGCCATAATTATCTCATCAAGCGTACCTAGATAGGCAGATGGCCAGGTAGCGTCTAATTTCGTTAGGTAGCTGAAGTAAATGTAAATGAGTGCTGGTAGATCAAGAATTGATATCACACCCATTGATCCCAGAAACTTACCCAATATAATTTCAGAATCATAGATTGGTTTGGTTTTTAGTAATGACATCGTGCCAGTCTCAACCTCCCCTGCAATAAGATCAGATGCTAGAATCACTAGCAATATCTGGCCCAAGAAGAAGCTTATGTAGATTGCCTTGAATTCTTGGAGAACAGCAGTCTGTGCGTAGTATAGTGCAATACCAGAACCACTCTGCACGATGTTTGCACCGATATTATTGAATAGGTTCAATACTACAGGAATTAAGACGAAATAAATGGCTGCGAGGTAAAATCTCTTCTCTCGTATTGAAGATGAAATTACATCCCTAGCAATAATTGGTATATTTCTACCATAGCCATCATAATTTTTAAAGAAATCAGTGTTCAATTTAGGTAATTTATCTAAGATCTTACTCATAATTCAACCCCCCTGTGTTCTACTTTGAGTTCTCTCTGGGAAACATATTTGAGGAAGAGATTCTCAAGTGAGTCTCTCATTGGTGTAAAACTACGAAGTTCAAAATTATTATCATTACATATTTTTGGTAGGTCCCTCCATATCTGTCTAAGTCTAGTACCGACATCAACAACGATGGTTGAATTGTCCAATACCACCTTGTAACCTTCCTCTATCAATATATCGGATAGTTCCTTGGGATGGCTTGTCTCCACCTCATATTCCCTATCGAAAATATTTTTGGTTAATTCCCTCATATTACCTGAGACTAGCACTCTGCCCTCAGACATTATTGCAATGTGATTGGTCATCCTCTGGATCTCAGGCAGAATATGTGATGATACAATCACTGTCTGATTATTATCTTTTGCTAATTTGGCTATTAATTCCATTACATACACTCTTCCCTCAGGATCCAATGAAGAGGTAGGTTCATCCAGAATGAGTATCTCGGGGCTCCCAATAAGACAATTGGCAAATCCCAATCTCTGTTGTTCTCCACCAGATAGTTTTCCCACAATACTGTGTTCAAATCTTTCCAATCCAACCTGGGAGAGTTGATGTCTTGCCTCCAGCAAGGCTTCTTGTCGGTTAAATCCTCTTAGTTTTGCCATGTAGGTGGTGAACTTAATAACAGTACTATCCTTTGGAAATGAGGGATTCTGTGCAAGATAACCCACTTTCTTAAACAGTTCAACCCTGTCTCGCCATGGTGATAGACCCAATAAATCAACAGATCCACTGGTTGGCCTTAATCTACCAGTCATTAATCTGATCGATGTGGTTTTACCCGCACCATTTGGTCCCAATAGCCCAAACAATGTGCCTCTGGGAATATCCAGACTCATGTCAAGCACAATTGGTTTTTGGCCCATAAATTTGGATAAATTACGGATTTGAACTACATAATCGTTCATGATCTTCTCCTCCATAAGGGGATCAATACCAGTGCGAAAGCAGGGTATATTATTGATAATCCGATAAAACCTTCAGTCTGAAGTACATCTGGTGAGAGAAGTTCATCAAGTGATTCTAACCAGTATAGTATCTTGATTGCCATCCAAGTATCTTTCAACGTACTTTCTGTCCGTCCAACCTCATGAAATCCAGAGTTTGTATTTTGTAAATTTAATATGAAAACTATAATCTCGTCTAGTGTTTCCAGATATCTTGTTTCAGTCACCCATTGTAGCACTCCCAGATCATAAAGTGTGCTAACTGCCTCATAAGTGGCATAAATTGAGGTCGTTCCATTTATTTCGTTGGAGAAGACCCCATTATTCTGAATAAAGGCTTTGATATATTTTGCACTCAGATCGAAATCAGATGGTTTTTCACCAAGGAGATTTAGCAATCTCACTGACCACACGGCCTCATCAAAGGAATAATATGAACCATTAGGATACTGCATATTTTTAAGATTGTAAACTAGGTAATTGTGATCAAACTCAATATTGAATCCCAGCTGAAATGAAGCATATAGGAATTGATACCATGTTTCTATTACTGGAATTGTCAAATTGTATGGAACTATGATACTCTCATTATTACGAGTGATATTTGTGTATAATAGGTCGCTGGAGGTATCATTCAAATAGTCATGAATCTTCCAGTTTTGGATCTGACTTTGATTAATAACATTATTCATAAAATTCAGTCCTGAAACTGCCCGTATGGTGCTTATCCATGTGCTATTCGTTTCAGGATAGGGGCCAAAACCACCATCCTCATTTTGGGATTTTTGGTAGTAATGAAGTATGTCCAGTGAATTATTTATTTCAAAATTTAAATACGCGGCAATTTCCAATGCATCAGCGGTTGCAGAAACATTGACCTCGCCTCCTACTACATTGCTATAACCCTCCTCTTGAACTCTCAGAGTATCCAAAAAATTCTCCACACTCTGCTGTCGGGTTCGTCCAGATGTGCTTAAAGAGGAAATTAGTAAAATAAGTATAAATATGCTAAAATACCTTTTTATCATAATATTACAAATAATTGTTAAATTATAGTTATTAATACCTTACAATATTTAAATAAATTAATGATAATGTTGTACTATTTATTTTTTAAGAAGAAACGGATATGTTTGATAATTCATTTTGGATATCGGTGAATTTCAACATAATAAAACTGATCTCTGTGTTTACCTCATCGATTTTTGTAAATGGATCCAAGAAAAAGCCTATCGGATCATTGGCTATATTCCTAATCTTGAAGATACCTCTATTGTCTTCTCTACCCTGCATTTCACGAATATCCTCGCTGATATTTGTGAGTGAGGTTGCAGTAGCTGTCATCTGAGGCATTGATGTCCCAATAGCTGAGAAATTCCCCACTGCATTTGCAATATGCAATCTCGAGGTATTGAGGGTGGCATCTGATTCAGTCATGTTTCCATCAATAGCATTTAATTTTGCTGTAATTGTTGCATTATCCACAATCACAGATGTTTGAATAATTACAACATCATCCTGGATATTTTGAACAAGAGCTCTAACACCACTGAGTGATTTTGCTGTTTTCATCAATGATTGGAAACCACCTGCCAGGTAGAAGAAGTTTGCACCATTCTCGGTAAGATTGAAGGTTGAAAATATTCCAACAAACTCGCTAGCTGCATCTGACATCATTCCATACGATCCGTTTGTAGAATTGGTCTGCATTTGCACTACCAGTTGATCGGTTGTTACACCAGCAGCCATCATCTGGGATCCGTTTGCAATAGCAATATCCAGATTGGCTATCTTTTCATCATAGGCAGAATCAGGAATAACTGTAAAGTTATCATACTGAGTGAATACGGATACTGAATCATTCATAATATCAAGTGCAGGTCCTGCAACAATACCAAAGTCAGCAATTGATATGCTGATATCTCCAGCATCCCTAACAAAATTGAATACACCCTGAATCTGTGCCTTGAAATCCAGTATCTCAGTAGATTCACCCACATCAACTGTATCAAATTCAGCAAATGCTGGATCATCAAAAGTATCAACGACAATTGATAGATTATTTCTCACATTTGTAAATCCAGATACCGTTCCTTCAAATGATGTGGAATCACCAACACTACTTGAAACTTCATTCAGAGCCAATGCCCCATATAGAAGATGTATGAAGGGAGCTCTGTCATCTCCCTCTGGATCGGTAATCAATACATCAAATACATCTAATGATGAACTTAATAATTTTGCACCACCATCGATCATAGCCAATTCATTAGATAGACTGATATTGAAATTTTCCAGTAGGGATGCAGAAAACGCATCTTCATCAACTCCCGAGATACTGACCAAAGAGTCCTGAATATCGGAGATAGAACTTGATATATTCAAAAATCCTTCTTCCATTGTATCCAAACCATTATTGAAAGTAGTAATTTCATCGGATGTAAGAGACAAGCTCAGACCGAAACCTGTTCCTCCGAGAACACTCATTGCCTGGGCAATTCCGCTCTGTAACTTGGAAATCCCGACTAACGCTGGCGATATTCCCTTCGCCAAACTTACCGCAGAATCTACCAGCAGAATCCCATTTTCAATTATTACAATATACTGAGATAATGCTTTTTCTGCAAGGAAAAATAGTTGGAGTTGAGTCAATCCCTGAAGCATCAGTTCGGCTTCAACAAACCAAGAACTGGCCTCCACAAAATAATCGTTAGCATCAGATATATTACCTCCAGCGGTAATTACGTCCATTCCTTCCGTAAGTGCAATTCCACCAGTTGCGAATGAACCTGTGAATTGTAGTACACCAGTAGTCACCACAAGTGTATATGGTAGAATAATTACACCTATTACAAAGAAAGTAGCACCAAAAACGAGTGAAATAATTGATAGAATGTTAAATTTCTTGGTAAATACTTTGATCAGACTTGAAAATCCAAGTGAGGCGATTATACCTATTATCAATGCAAATATTAAATCTATCACGATACCATAGCTATTCACATAACTCATGTAGGTGTCAATATCTGGAATAGAAATATCTAAACTCGATGCAGATTCAGCCACACGGTTAATCATGGGTAAGAGTGATAGAAATGGTGTCATCAAACCTGAGAAATAATCAGGTAGAAAATATGGAAAAACAAAACTAAGAATTATAATAACAGGGGTTGCCACGAAGAACATTTTGGCCCCGGACTTGACCACAAGAGCAACTGCTAGCAAAATAAATATCCCCAGCATGTAGGCAAAATACCTCATCACCAAGTCTTGTTGTGTATTAATAGTAATTCCTATTAGCAATTCCATAAGAATCGTTCCCAAAATTCCTATGAGTAGTCCTAATCCCAAGTTACCCTTCTTCTTGGAACGTATCATTTTTCTTGGAGTGATTGGTTCAAAATCTTCTCCATCGTCATCGTACTCCGACATAAAACTAAGTCATCATCTTTTTATTAAAACCTGTTTGAATTCAAAGTTTAATTTAGATAATTTGAATGGAATAAAATTTAATAAATATATTTGATTACAATCCACCAGCAATATCCAGTGCGTACCATCCTATAGCTAGTATCAATATAAATCCTGCATATCGCAAATAACGTTTCACATTTTCTCTATTGTCATCACTTGTTTCTAATTCACTCATAATTTTAAAAATAGAATATGTTTTTTTAGTGTTTAGCTTTTGTTTTGGTATTAAGACAATGCAGCTTTCAATCTTTTATCGAGTTCGTCCATGAATTCCTGAGAGGTAAGCCATGTATCACGAGGAGGATTGAGTGTACCCTGTACACTTCGGGCAAGATCTTTTGTGTATTTTCCGTCTTCCACAGCCTCTACACAGACTCTTTCAAGAGTTTTTGCAAAATTGATTAATTCTTCATTACCATCAAGTTTTCCACGATGAGCAAGACCGACTGTCCATGCAAAGATTGATGCGACAGGATTCGTTGAGGTCTCCTTACCCTTCTGATATTCTCGGTAATGCCTGGTAACGGTACCATGAGCGGCCTCTGATTCTAGAGTTCGTCCATCGGGACATAGTAGAAAAGATGACATCATACCCAGTGAACCAAATCCCTGAGCGACGGTATCCGACTGGACATCGCCATCATAATTTTTACAAGCCCAAACAAAGGCTCCATCCCACTTGAGAACCTGAGCCACCATATCATCAATTAGCCTGTGTTCATAGGTAAGACCAGCAGCCTCAAATTTGGTTTTGTACTCGGTATCAAAGATTTCCTGGAATAGATCCTTGAATCTACCATCATATGCTTTTAAGATTGTATTCTTGGTGCTCAGATAGAGTGGGTAACCTTTGGTTAGAGATACCTCCATGGATGCTCTTGCAAAATCTCGAATTGAGTCATCATGATTGAACATTGCCATGGCAATACCACTGCTAGGATACTTGTTTACCTCCCATTCTTGAACCTCTCCATTATCGTTTTCAAATATCATCTTGAGTGTGCCTGATCCCTTGATCAGAACATCAGTTGCCTTGTACTGATCTGCATGGGCATGCCTACCAACTACAATGGGTTTGGTCCAGGCAGGTACCAATTTAGGTATGTTGTTACAAACAATTGGCTCTCTGAAAATAGTTCCACCCAAAATATTTCTTATAGTTCCATTGGGAGATCTGTACATTCTCTTCAGGTTGAACTCCTCAACCCTTTCCTCATCAGGAGTGATGGTGGCACATTTAATACCAACGCCGTATTTTTTGATGGCATTTGCAGCATCCACGGTGATCTGATCATCCGTTTCATCCCGTTTCTCAATACCCAGATCATACTCGATTATGTCAATATCAAGATAAGGCTTGATTAGTTTATCTTTGATCCATTCCCAGATTATCCTAGTCATTTCATCCCCTAAGATATCAATTACTGGTTCAGTGACTTTTATTTTGTCCATACTAAATCGATTTTGTGATTATATCTTTTAAGTACCAATATTGTACCCCACATTCGTTACTAAGCAGTCAAAATATATAATCAATTTACTGAAATTATTTTCTATTCAAATAGAACTTTTTCTTTCTCAATGGCTGTTGTCTGTTTTTTAAGTAAAATAATTGAGAAGGAGATTATCATGAATGCATATAATAAACTACGCAATAGATCCTCCTTGAATATCATATTGAGGGCAAGTTTAAAGGGCCAGTAATATGGATTTACCACCTGTATAGGGCTTTCCTCAAGTGGATCAACAAGAGAGGTCATGTAAAACAGTATTGAAAGCATGGTAGTTGCAGTGCCACCAAATCTATCTCCTGCTTCTCTACCCATGGATAATTGGAAAAACAGCAGTATATTCATTGACATGAAGGATAGTGATACGAACATCAGAATTACTGCAAAAATGCTTAGTGGGGTTATTATATCCTCAGGTACCAGGGACGCGATGAAATTGGTTGATTCACTGGAGACGATACTTGAGACCAGGAGCACCACTCCCAGACCCACAATATAACTCATTATGGATGCAAATCCATAACTGATACCAGTGATTAATTTGGAGAGAATCAGATAATGTCTCTTATGAACTGATGTCAATAATAGTTCCATCATTCCTGATTCACGCTCAGCACTGAACCCAGTTATCTTGAGAATTGATCCACCCATGATTAGAATTAGAAATGCTATGTAAGCGAGTCCAAATCCAACATTCCCCCTGTTCTTGGCAACTCCAGCCTCTGTTAGTTGCTCATCTGGAAATAATTGCTGGGCATTTATCTCAGGAGGTTGAACTGGGAGAAGTTCTCTGGTAATCACTGCATCTATTGTGCCCTGAACCTGTCCGGTCATGATAGGATTGGCCTGAATATTTGAATCTGAGATTATCATGTAATAGGTAGCAATTCTTGTCGCATTAGCAATCTCAGTGAAATTCGCAGGTAGCCAAAAAGCATTATCAGCTGCGTAGAAGGCATCAATATCAGCTAACTCAACAAGTTCTATGTTATTATCATTATTAAACAGGATTTTTAATTCATCCATAATTGTACTGCCCAGATTTAGTCCCTCAATCCCCTCATCCTCCATAAGATAGTGTACTTGAAAAGGTTCGGCTGAGGATTCCAAAAATAAAGGGATGATTCCTATAGCGATTATGATCAGGGCTGGCATCAGCAATGTGAGGATCACACTTTTTTGTTTGAACAAGGCACTGAGATCCTTCATCAGGATAGTCTTAAACATTTGTTACTACCTCCTTACTGGTGAAAGCACTGATTATCGCATCCTCAAGAGAACCCTCTGGAGAATAAAAATCAATCACTTCCTGTTTCTCTCCGCTGAAATCAACAGTTCCATCCTTTATAATTATTATATCCTGTGCTAATCCCTCCAGATCAGATACAATATGAGATGACATCAGTACAGTTTTTCCCTTGTTAATCTGTTCCTGAATAATTTTTCTGATCTCAGCTGCTCTTGCTATGTCCAATCCTGTTGTGGGTTCATCAAGTATCAAAAATTCAGAACCTGTTAAAACTGTCCTAATCAGGCCTAGAGCGCGTGATTCACCACCAGACAGGGTTCCAAACTTCTTATTTAATAGATTTTTCATGTTCAGTCTTATTAAGAGTGAGTACAATTCCTCCTGAACCGAGTTGAAATCCACCCCTGCCAGCTTAATCATGAATTTTATATTATCAATCACTGACAACTGTCTGTATCCGGAATTGGATTGAGGTAAAAGTCCAATTTTTCCTCTAATTTTCTTACGATCCAATAATTCATTGAATAACCATATTTCTCCCATATCAGGATTCAGCAATCCAAGAATTACACGGATTGAGCTTGTCTTTCCAGAACCATTTGGACCCAGCATAGCTGTGACTCTTCCCTTTCTAATATTGAAACTGAGATTTTGGAGTATTTGAGTTCCATTAATTGCCTTGGAGATATCCTTCAGTTCACAAATATAATAATCCATACTGGACACATTTTATTGCTTATTTGAAACAATATTACTATTTAGGTTTGTACAGATTGTATTTCTAAAGTTTGGTAAACTATTCTATTTGTATAAAACATTTTTTAACTAAAATCCTTGCTCAATCCATTGAAGATATAAATACAATTACAGGAATATCAAATGTAATGGACAAAACTGATGTTATTATTATCGGTGCAGGACCTGCAGGAGCATCTGCAGCAATAAAACTTGCACAAGGGGGAAAAAAAGTAGTTCTTATTGATAGAGGGATGCCAATAGGTTCCAAAAATCTATCAGGGGGAGTTCTCTGGGGAAATGATCTCCATGAGATAATTCCCAATTGGCAATTAGAGGCTCCAGTAGAGAGAACAATTGTAAACAAAAAAATTGGTTTCTTATCTGTTGAAGATGCAACTGTACTCGATTTACATTTTGACTCATGGGATAAAGAAAATTATTCCGGAGTATCTGTGCTAAGAGCCAAATTCGATGAATGGTTGGCCAACGAGGCACAAAAGGCAGGAGCTGCCGTTTTATCAGGAATTATGATTGACTCCCTCATAATCAAGGATGGCAAGGTAGTAGGTGTCAAGCAGAATGATGAGGAATTATTTGCCGATACAGTTATTATTGCTGAGGGATCCAATGCCAGATTATTACTTGATCATGGATTGATGAAAGATCCCAGCAAACACAGATTTGAGAGAAAAGAGATGCTGATTGGTGTCAAGGAGGTTTTGACACTCACCCGTGATGTAATGGAAGAGAGATTTTTACTGGACGAGAACACAGGTCTTGCAGGCGAGTTTATCCTCGGAAATGTACCTGATGGAGTCAAAGCAGGTGGTTTCTTCTACACCAACAAGGATACACTAAGTATTGGAGTGGTAATTCATCTTGATTCTCTGAATTCTGAAGTGAGATCCTACGAGGTAATTGAATATTTCAAACAACATCCTCTCATTGCAAAATATATAAAAAATGCAGTATCAGTGGAATATGGAGCAAAAACTGTACCCGAGATGGGCTATGATAATTTCCCTCCACTTTATGGAGATGGCTACATGGTCATCGGCGATGCTGCTGGATTTGTCTTCTCAAACGGATTGGTAATTCAGGGAATGAATTATGCAATTAAAAGTGGTATACTGGCAGCAGATACCATCATTGAGGGGGGAGATCTCAAAAATTACGAGAAGAAACTAAATAATTCCTATGTGTTGAAAGATTTCAAAAAATTCAAAAAAGTTAAGAAATTAACCAAGAATAAAAGACTCTTCGAGCTATATCCCACAGGAATCAACAATGCACTAAAAGATATCCTGACTGAGAGAGGAGAACCCAAACAATCCCTTATCAAAAAGGCTCTTAAAGCGATGAAACAATCTGGCATAGGTCTATTTTCCCTGATAAAGGATGGACTGAGTGCAAGACATATTTGAGGTGATATTATGGAAATACAGAGAATAAAAATTGATGTTAAAAATAAGGCAGGAACCACAACCTGGAATACAGATTCACACGATCGAGCACATATCACGATCAAACCTGATATTTGCGAGGTTTGCCCACATCAGCTATGCATCGCAGGATGCCCCACTGAGTGCTTCAAAATTTATGATGATGTCATGAAATTTCAGTTCGAGGACTGCACAGAGTGTGGTACCTGTGCGATCATGTGTGATCAGGATAGCGTTGCATGGTATTATCCCCGTGGAACTTATGGTATACAATACAATCAGGGCTAACCAAATTAATAATCGGATAATCCTCAAAAGAAATATATTTTAATCAATAGGAGCTAGATATACTATTGCTTTTCAGAGTTATAGCATCAGGAAGTAATGGCAATTGCAGTGTCATTAAAGGTACAGATGAGGTTTTGTTGCTTGAGGCAGGAATAAGTCGCAAGAGAATTGTGCAGGGCCTAAATGAGTTGAAAATTGACCCCAAGGAATTAAAATACATAATCATTACCCATGCACACAGCGATCATATCAATTCACTTGCCATTTTGGAAGGTGATAAATTGATAAAATTCAAAATTATTGCAACCAGGGAAACATTGAAGGAAATTGAATATCTGGGTAAAAATGATAAAAGATTTGTGAAAGTTGCAAAAAAGGGGATACCCATTGATTTCAATAGACCTTTAACAACTGATAGTTTCATTATCAGAGCATTTCCCGTGAAACATGATATTGCAGGTGCAGCATGTTTTTCAGTTGAGAACATCAAATCTGGAATTAAAATATCCTATGTGACTGATTCAAGTGAGTTAGATACTAGTTTTGCAGAAGAGCTGAAGAAATCAGACATTATCGCTATTGAATCCAATCATGATGTACAGATGCTTAAAAATTCTAGAAGACCTGCTTATCTCAAGACAAGGATTAAACAAACCCATCTTTCCAATAAAAACACTCTTCAATATCTTGAGAAGGTGATAAATGAAAGAACCAAGGCAGTATTTCTTGCCCACCTATCCGGAGAATGTAATACACCTGATCTTGTGGCCAACAGGATAGATGGACTTAGAAAATATTTATCGGAAAAGAAACAGATTTCATTTGACTGGGTAATTTGCAGAAGAGATTCATCCAGTTCTTTATTGACAATAGATGATGGAGTGACCCAGATTAGTGGGGGCATGTCAAATCATACCTATGATCCCACTCAATCCCCCTATCCTGAGAATCCAGAGACGATCTCATTTTTGAAATATAAAAAATTGAGAAAATCAAATAAAATAACCATGTCAAAAGGAATCAGGACCAAAATCATCAAGGGTAAAGCAGTAGAGAAAAAATCTGACGATGTAAAAGATTTCTTTTAAGGTTAATACTTTTATTAGAGTAATTAATTATAGCAAATTTCTAATATTCTAAATTTATTGAGAAAGTGTTTTTTATTAATCAAATTGTTTTTTCCTGTTAAAAAAACTTTATATATTTAGAATAAAACATTAGTATAGTGAATTACATAATGACCGTCAAGAACTATCCCTCAAATATAATGTGCAATCTAAGAATTGCATTCAATACAATTAAATTTTCATTTTCAACTCCGTCTCCAAAAAGAGAGATCCCTGAACCGGATCTCTCCCGGAGATTGATTCGAGAACAACTAAAGAATGTACGATCAACTAAGATTGATATGTATCAGGCTTTAATCTGATAATTCAACAATTATTTCCCATATATACCCAGCATTTTATGCACCCTAATTTTCTTAATCCAAAGTATTAATATTATTTAATTTCAGTTTTTTATTAATCAAGGTGTAATGTAAGATCTGTGGAAGATTCTCTAGAATAAGAGGCTCAGATATCATACTAGAGCGATTTAATGTCACATCAGCGGTAAATCTGTCAATCAGATATAATATCTCACCAGGATCAAATGTTGCTGTTATTTCATCAAACGAACCCAGTAAGATACTGATGAAACACTGGGGATTGATCCCAAAATGGGCAAAAAATCGCAGTATAGGTTATAATATGATCAATGTAAGAACGGAGACCATGTTCGAGAAGAGGACATTTGCCGAACTGATCAAATCACATCGATGCTTGATTCCTGCATCAGGTTTTTATGAATGGAAAATCGAGAAAAGTGGCAGGGTACCCCATTATCTGACCCTTGACAAAACCGATCTATTTGCATTTGCAGGGATTCATAGTGAGTGGAAGGATGATAATGGAGAAATGATTTATAGCTTTGGTATATTGACCAAGGAAGCCTCGGAAGATGTGATGGATATTCACAAGAGGATGCCTGTGATCCTGAAACAGGAGGATGAGAAAAGATGGTTGAATACCGACACTGATAACAGTGAAATGCTTGAAATTATCAGTTTCACCCCTAAAATTAAATCTTACCAGGTTTCCAAATTTGTGAATAATGCAAAAAATGAGGGGGAGAAATGTATTCTGAAAGAAGCAGCCCAGGCAAACATTGATGATTTCTTTTAAGGTTCATATTTTCAATCCTAGCTTTTATAAAGGTGGATCTTATAATATTAATTATAATGGAACAAGATCTATCAATTCAATATTTAATAATCTTACAGAACAATGGAATTCCGATCTACTCAAGGTGTTTTTCTGATATGTGTGCCATATACATGAAAAATGAGGAATTACTCAGTGGATTTTTATCAGCACTCACCACTCTTCCCTCAGTCATTTCTGGTGGGGGCCATCTCTCATCAATTGAGATGGGAGATACCAAACTGGTATTCTCTGAGAGATCAGAAAAACATAATTTCATCTCTGTCATTGGTGTGACTATTGATCAATACAACAGCCGACTTCATAACCATGTGATCAACGAGTTCTTCAGGGAGTTGGAAAATCTGATATCTGTCAAGTATCAGGACTACACCTGGGAGAGCATATCACAGGAGAATTATTCATCATTTGAGAATGATCTGTATGATAACTACATGATGCCCTGGTTCAAGAGCAATCATAGCTCCAATACATGTAAGAACGGTGAAATGTGCCCCTTTAGAATTGCGGTGGTAGAAAATGTTAGTAAACCAAAATCAATCTGGAAATCACTCAGAAATACTTTCAACAAGTATAGAAATAAGATGATGTAATTATTTAGAAGTCCAGTGAGTATCTCTATTCAACTTCCAAGAATAATAATCCTGAATAATTTTTTTATGATCAAATGCTAGTTCTGATTTCTCAATATTCTTTAATTCCAACCATTCAAATGAGGAGGCATCATCACCCGCAATTATCTTACCCTTGTAAGAACAGATAAACACAACTGATACCGTGGGACCACGGGGATCCCTCTTATCTCCAGAGTATACACCTAGGATTGAGAGGGGAATAACATCAATTCCTAACTCCTCCTTTGCCTCCCTAATTGCTGCCTGTTCAACCATTTCTCCAAAATCCACGAATCCCCCAGGTAGTGCAAGATAATCATTGAAAGTATCACTCTCCCTTCTTATCATAAGTATCGATTCATTCTCCTCTATGATAACATCAACAGTCAAGGGATTTAGTTTATAATTATCCATTAAGCATTGAATTAGGTTCATATATAATTGACTTGGGCAGACAATTGGAATTAATGGAATTTTTCAAAATCAATGAATTATTGTAAAACTGTCCAAAAGACAGGCTTCTTTTTTATATAAGGGAGTTAAATTGAGAGAATATCTTGGGTACATTATATGATATTAGGCTTCTTTTTGGTTGATAAATCTGGATTTATCTCATTTGAGTACTATACTAATGATCTGATAGGAAATTTACCCTCGGGCAAAACTGATTTTTTCAAATTTCTTGATGATACAAATTATGAGATTGGTTTTCACACCTATGAGGATAAAATTATCAGTCAAGTAATTGAATTGAATGAGAGGGCAAATCTTGGCCTGGTATTCTCCAAATCAAAACCAATCACTGAGGAAATCCGAATAAGGATGAAAGAAATAGGAGAGAGAGTCTCAGTGGGAGATAAGTTCACAATTCATAACATTTTGCAGGCTCAAAGTCCTTCAGATATTTTATTTTAGAACGTAGAATATTAACTGATCAATTGATAATATAATGAGGGCTACCAGCATCATTTTGAGGAATAGTATCTTGGTTGATGTGGCATATTCTGGATTTGGATCTTTTATCAGATTGATACATCTGTATGCCACAATTCCATTGAAGATTATCAATAATACTGGTGTTAAAAATCCACTTGACCAGTCAAAAATGATTGGTAGCGACCAGATTCCCCCGATTAGCAAAAGGATAGAACCTGCGATTGCCGCACCACGGGCGCCGAACCGTACTGCTATGGTATTGACACCACAATCTCTATCCCCTTCAATATCACGTATCCCTTTGATCACTTCTCTACCCCAGTTGAGGAAGAAAGCATATAAACCAATGGCCTCTGTCCTTAGGGTTAGAGTTCTGTTGAGTAGAAGATCAGAATACAGGAAGAGGGCCCACACCACATAGGCCACAATCATATTACCCCATATGCCACTTTTCTTGAACCATTTGTTATAAGAATCAAGCAGTAATGAGTTGAAAATTGCCCAGAATGTGGAGAATGGAATGGGAAGATCCAGTCTGATATCGATAATTATACCCGAGCCCACGGCAAGGATAAACAGGGATACTGCCCAGATTTTGGCCTGCTTAAGAGTTAGGATATTGGATGGCAAGGCACGTTCCGGGGAATTTATACGATCTACCTCAATATCTACAATATCATTGTGAGTATTTGCCTGAGCTGTGGTGAAGAAGGCCGCACTCCCAATGAATATATAGGTCAGAAAATCAAATGGTTGATTATCAGGGCTCAGAGCCAAAAATGATGCCACAAATACTGCCACTGCTGCGGTTATTGAATTTAGAGGACGCATTAACCAAAACAAAGCATTGAATTTCTGATTCATAGTTACATTACTCATTTGCTATCACTCAAATATTCCATCTCATTTTTAAAAAAAATTCATGGTATTTAAAATACAGGTAGAATAAATGTAGTCAAATCCTAGTTTCAGACAGATATGAGATATATGGATTAATAATTACTCTAAAGTTTGTTTTTTATTCAATCCGTTCTGAGAGTTTTTTAGTAGGCTCAAATCGAGAAGAGTTTGATGTCAAGAACCCAATTATTTGATCATCCGTACTTCTATAGATTGCTTAGTGTATTTTTATATCTTGGATTTTTAAGAATTGCAATTTTGGCATTTGAACCCGGAAGAATTCCAATTTTACCAAACCTGATCCTTCTCATTGTGACACTTCCGCTTATGTTTATACTGACTGTAATCTCACAACTGGTTCTCTCAGAAGAGTATACCCCAAGGTGGATTATTATCAGAATGATACTGGGGGTGATCCCCACATTACTGGCATCGGTTATCCTTGTAAAATTCATATTCAGGGAATTCAAGAAAAAAGAGAACCTGATACCTGTGATTGGAATGTCATTAATTCTTATGGTGCTGATCTATCTGACCTCAATTATTTTTGCACTTCTGGTTCTACTTGCAGTGGCTGATCCTATACCAGGGCATTTTGTCTATATAATTTCAATTACTATTTTATGGTCCTTGCTAGCAGTGTCACTGGCGGATCACTACATGCAAAAGGATCGCAATCTAATTACCAAATCTAAGGAGAAGAGATCGAAAAAGAAGGTGGTTACCGTGAAAAAACTTGGTCGGGTACAAGGGATGCTGAAATGGATGGAACTTGACAGATCAAGGAGAAGATCGATGATATCAATAGTGTCGATGATTATGATTTTTCTACTACTTAGTGTCAATCCCAGTCTGTTCAATCCAGTGGCTGTTGATTATCAGATAGATCCAATTCATCGTAATGGGGATGCACAGGTGGCTGAATTTGTGGAGATCATCGCTAATGGGTATTCTGATCTGAATAGCGATTACAATGGATCTCTTGCACCAGATATTATCAGTATCAGTGTGATCAACCAAACTGAAACATTGGCAAGGCTAAATTATGGAGTCTTCAGCTACACGACCTCTACCGTTCCTGCAAATAGGAGCATTGAGAATTTATACCTTGAGAGTGATGCCATACTATTTGATGGAAAAATTAGTAACTGGACGATTTCAGAGGTACAATTAGGTATTATCTCATTATCAATCTATGTATATCAGGAGTTAAGGGATCCCTTCGTAGGATTGGGTGTTATCAGATCTGTGGTGATTCTTGACAGTGATAATTACCCAGTAGTATGGTTTTTTAGTTATGTTTGGGATTTTGTGACTCCCAATCTTGTTTTTTAACACTGAACAATTAATCCTGTGAATTAAGGATGGATACTATTAGCTGAATAACAAAATGTTTAATAAAAGAGATTTTTTCAGTTGCTTAGGGAAATAACTTGAGTGCACAAAATACCTTAAAAAGTGACTTATCTGATCTTAAACAACAATGGAAGGATTTAGACCCTAAAATAAGATTTCTGGATACCATGGCAGTTGCCGGTGTGGCATTATTTGTTATTGGATTTCTAATTGTCTCAATTGCTGATGTTAAAACTTCAGTATCAAATGTGTCCATGATGGTATATCCGGCAATTATAGCGGGTTATACCCATGTTTTCCGTATGAAAATATCTGAAGACAGCGAGAATTATGAAAAGGCAAGAAAAGATTTCATCAAGCTCACTGCTCTCACCACAATATTGGTTCTATTCGGTTTTCTATACAGCGCAATTGTTTCTTAAATCTTAAAATAGTAATCCAAAGTGAAACCTAACGACATGTTTTAAATAAACAAAGTAATCGATGTGTTGTAGATAAAAAAAGAGTGATCGTTATGCGTATGCCTGATAAAGTCTCCACTTACTGCCGAAAATGCAAAACACACAGAGTTATGGCCCTCAAACAAGAGAAAGGTGGACGCCGATCTGGTGGGCTTAATTGGTCTCACCGTCGTATGAAAGCCAGAAGACGTGGTCATGGTAATCTTGGTAGATATTCTAAGAAACCTGTTGCTCAGACTAAAATGAGTTCAAAAGCCAGTAAAAAGATTGATTTACGTCTTACTTGCCCAGAATGTGGAAAGATTGCCGTGATGAACAGGCCCAGAGCCAAAAAAGTTGAAATTTTCAAAGCCATCTAATATACCATTGCAGTAATTTGTTAGCCAGAGATTTATACATTAAATATTAATTTTTAAGGAATATAATTATCAACTATTAATTTTTATCAAAGCGATAATTGCCATAATAATAAGTATATATAAATTCAGGCGAAATTCGCTTTTTCAGATGCGTCGAGAGTTATCTGGATCCATTATCTTAGAGGACACAATTACAAGACTTAGGGATAAAAATACTGAACCGTTTGAGTTCAGAAGATTGTTGCAAAAACTGGGTAGGATGCTTACATATGAGATAAAAGGTCTCAATGGACGGGGTGTTGATATAGATACACCGTTGATGTCAACCACTGGAGTGTTGGTCCCAGATAATATTGTTGTTATTTCAGTCCTGAGAGCCGCGTTACCAATGGCTGATGCAGTACTCAATGAATTTGAGACGGCAAAGCTAGGAATAATTTCAGCATCACGAGAGGAGATGAAACTGGATAGATCATTCACAATTAACAGCAATTATTACAATACACCTGATCTAAATGCAAAAATTGTGATAATTGTGGATCCCATGATTGCCTCAGCATCGACAATACTCTTCGTCCTGGAAAAAATCAATCAAGAAAATCCTCAAAAGATAATTATACTTGCAGCCATCTCTGCGGAGTATGGTATCAAAAGAGTTGAAGAAAAATTTCCCGAGGTTGATATTTATTCAGGAGTGATTGATGAGCAACTGAATTCAGATGGATATATCGTACCTGGTTTGGGAGATGCTGGAGATAGAATTGCCAACACTAGTCATTGAATTGTATATTACAAGTTAAAATCAATTAAAAAATCAATAATTATCCAAAAAAATCAAGTTATGATTATCCTAAATTAAAAAATTAAAATAATTTCATTCAACTATTTAATTTGAATACGAATGGTTTTTGATGTAATTTCTATTAAAAGAATCCGTGGAAAGACTAAAAACGGGAGAAGACTCACAAGCATATGCCAAAATTCTAAAATTCAGAAATAAAAAATTTGGACTGTCCATTAAGGATATTGTGATTTTTGTATTCACTACGATTTTTGCGATATCAATTGCGATCTATCTTGGATCACATTCCAGTGGAGAATATGGTAGTTTGATATTTCTGATTTTTGCATTGTTTCTGATCATCACTATTCTTGCATTTATTGATTATTCAACTGGTATTGGAATATTTAAGGAAAGAGGAGTGTTGTATTCCTCTGTGATTATTCTGATATCAGTTATCATCTCAATTGTTGTTACCTCATTTTCGAGCACTATATTCAATGTGGATCAGAATACAGATACACTGGCCCTGTTTTTGCTACTAAGTCTGCTATTCATTAACGCTATCAGCTCATTGTTTATTCTCAAATCCACCCCAACAAGGGAGGGCAGGGAACAGATGATTGCCAGATTGAAAGAGATCAGAGAAGAAATAACTGAATCTCCCATTTCAATGCTGGGATCGAAAGAGGCTGCGGTTGAGGCTCAAAAATGGCTACTCAGACAGTACAAAGGAGGTATCTGGGGTGTAGAACAGCCAATGTATGAGACCTCAGAGGTATTGAGTAGTTTTCTGCAAATGGGAAATAATCTTAATTATACCTGGAAATCAATTGAATCCGGCCATGAAGTTGTACATAAATTGGAGCAGACATATTACCTTCTTCTGGAAACAATAGAAAATATCCAGTTAGAACCCACCAATGAGATTCTGAAATCATTACTAACCGTTGGTATGATTGATCGGGATTATATTCATCCAAATATCGAGGATAAGATGGCACATGATAGTAAAATCGAGTTGAAAGCCCAATTAAAACTGATTTTGGAGGAGTATAATGAGAGGCTTAATTTTCAAACAGAATGGGATTTTGTATCAAATCTCGAAAAAATCGATAAACATGAGTTATCTATAGAGGAGATCCCTCCAATATTTACCTTTGTCAGACTCTTCCATCTATTTGATGATGAGTTAACAACCCAAAAGATTGCAGATCTAATCACAAATACATTTGGTATATTGATAAATCGTGCAGATAAAAGATTTAGTCAGATGGGAGAGAGGGTGATATCAGATGTAATACTGGCCAAGATGTATCATTCACTGAGAATAATCATTATGAAACCACAATCTCTTGCTGAGTTGCCAACAGAGACAATGTTTGATGAGGTAATTGAGAAGATGGAAGAGGAAGAGGATTCATTGTTACCTGGTTTAATGACTGATGATGATTTAGATTTTGATCTGCCATCCACTGATTTTCTTGATGAATTAACCAGTGATGACGAACCGGGATCAACTGTGAAACCTGAAAAATCAAATATCAGATTAAATACATCCTTGAGTGCAATCAGGAGATTTATTAGAGAGAGACAACTGATCGATGGAAGTTGGGCCAGTAGAATTGATACCACAGCAGAATGTTTGAGAGTAATAATTCATAACGAGGCAATTGAGGAGATACATGTCAAATCCGCCGTTAACTACCTGTTAGCATTACAGCTGGCAGATGGATCCTGGCAGGAAGATATTCTTCTAACAACCAGGGTCCTGAAAAGTCTCAATGAGGTAAATAAGAAATTGCTTTTCGGAGCATTTCAATGAGCTTTGAAATTGGATACGCATTTGTCATAATTTCTTTATTTTGTTTGATCTGGGCATCGTACAAGGATTTGAAAAATAGACTTGTCCCTGATAAGATATGGCTGATACAAATTGCCTTGGCACTTCCGTTTTTGGTTATCTGGTTTATAGATTATGCCAATTTTCTTATGAGAATGGTTGCAATCCTTAATCTGGTATTTTCATTTATTTTGGCTATCGTCTTCTTCATGCTGGGGTCTTTTGGAGGAGGGGATAGTAAGGCAATAATTGCACTGAGCTTTACCACACCGGCTTATCTTATTGGAATATCTCTAATCGAAGTATCAAGTGAGTCGATACCCGCAATATTGGGCATCCTGACTAATATGCTACTGTTTATCCTTGTTTTTGCTTTGATCTTATTGTTTCTCAATCTGAAATCTGCATCCAAATACGGGGGGCTCTTTTCAGAAACCTCAGGTTCATTTATGGGCAAACTGGCGATACTGATATCAGGTAGAAGAGTACCAGCTGAAGTGATTAATACACTAACACATGATGATCCTGCAGAGAAATATGAAGATGATACTTGGAGCTTGTACACACAATTATTTGCCGAACAGATGGAGGATGATGAGTATGAGAAAATGGAGACTGAGAATCGTGAGATAGCATATCAGAACGCCAAGGAAACATCAAGATCTTACCTGTGGGTACGACCTCAACCACCAGGGCTAGTTTTTCTGTTCTTGGGATACATCTACTGGATATTTTTGGGCAGCCCAATACTGTATTTTTTTAGCTAAAAACAATTGTTAATAATTTTGTTAACTAAGTTGAT
>DAOUUM010000526.1 GCA_030668165.1 Candidatus Heimdallarchaeota archaeon | reverse complement strand
TCGAATAATCATATTTCCAGGTCCCATCATCATAATCCTTTCCCCCAAAAACAATCATCTCATGTAGTTCTGAGTCATATGCAGCCATATGCCAGTAACGAGCACTGGGAGTACTGCTCTCTATCTCAACCCAGCTATCACTAGTCATACATATTTCATTGCAGAATGCATATTATCGAAGATCTGAAGTATTCTACCATCTGAGATCAAGACCCATTTATCCTCATGCTCTTTTACCAATTTTGGAAAGAGCTCAATAAAAACTTCTCGATTATCATTAGCGTAGCGATTAAATATTAACTCTATTGGTTTTTCAGCCATCATACCATTTTCCTCCTATCGATCTGGCAATAAGGAAAATTGCTGACCCAATTGATGGGATAATAAGCCCTAATGAATTCAAAAGGTGGAAATATTAATCTTGAGAATATCTTTTTCCAGCCACGAATCCCCTTCAATTGGATCAAAGCAGGGTGTACTAACAGAACTATATTTCACACATATTTAAATATTCGTCATTTTTTCTAATTTATAGATGTTTTGTTGAGATTTAATGCATGTTTAGAAATTCAAATATTATTAATATTGTCAATAAAAATGAATAACCCTTAAATAATTATAAGAGATAATTGCATATTACCATGTGGATTAGAATTAGTCAATTATCAAATCGGTTCAGCATGAAAAAACTAAGAATATTATCCTTAGTTTTTTTTCTGATCATAGTATTGCAGAGCTCTGCTGCAACATCAGCATGGGGAACATCATTCAATGTAAGAATTTACCAGACATATTATGGTGATATTGACGATGATGGTTATGAAGACGACGTTTTTGTTAAGTTAAAATTCTACCTGAACAACCTTGATGATGATACTGACGAATTTATGTTCAGATATTCAATCGTATTAACCCTTCCATCAGGCCTATCCTATCAGTATTGGGTAACAATTTTTGGTGAGGATGAGAGTATTGTTACTGTTGATAACTTATTCTACAACCATGCTACCGAATCTGGTGACTATATTGTGGAAGTTTATGCAATATTGTACATACCGTATTTTGATACTGCAGAAGCACATCTAGTTTTTGATCCACCTGGATCGAGTGATGGTTTAGAACCAGAATTTGACACTGTAATATCATAAGCTGGAGGCAATAAACTGACTACTATTTGGGAAAAAGATCTAGATGAAGTTCATTATAAGATTTTTCTAGAGCTAGAGTATGAACCAAGCATAAGTCTTGCTGAAATAGCTAAAAGAGTTGGTTACTCTGTCGAAATGGTTAGATTGAGAATTCAAAAGTTAAAAAAGGTGAATTTTTTAAGGCCAAATAAGGTTATTAATGATCCTATATTTGGAGAACGAATGCAAACTGAACAGCAATGCTCGATAAAACCGAATAAGTTGAAATTGGTTCGTCAACACGTATTTTTCAAAAACATAAATAATGAAAGATCATTACTTAAGATTATGAAATTCTGTGATGAGCATCCATATACTCGTTATTTCGTACCAACTTATATGGAAAATCTAACTCTGTATGTTCAATTTGATGTGCCCGGTGAGATTATTGATAAAATGATACAAGTGTATGATCTGATAAAAGGGGCTAATCTTTGCCAATCAGTATTAATTATTGATAGTGGAACAAATTTCATCTCAAAAGCTGATTTTAATCAATGGAATTTGCATCAGAATAAGTGGATGTTTACAGCTGATAAGATACAAAATGTTTTCCAGGAATTGTGGGACAACTTTGAAACAAATAATCAATCAGATATACTGCCAAGACCAAAAAGTGAAACAACATTAAATTTCAGGTTTGATGAGTTAGACGCGAAATTACTACGAGAATTATCCATTAATGCAAAAATTTCCAATAAAGAGCTTTCTAAATTATACGGAAAAGATCCCGCATCAATCTCGAGGCGTATACAAAAACTCAAATCTAATGTTTTAGGTAAAAATCGATTAGCTTATGATAGAAGTCGATTCAACCTCTCATACCAACAAATTATAATTGGGAAATTTAAGAAAGACCATAAATTCAATGCAGATACATTGTACAATTTTATGACCAAGAATCCCCTTCCATTCTATAGTAGTGGTACAATAAATGAGGATGGTTTCATGTGGTTGATCACCCTACCTCCGTATTTTGCTCCTGAACTATCAAAATTTCTCTGGAAACACACCGATGAAATAATTATCTATCAGGTTGATATGAAGGCCTCCCGTTCTTATTTC
>DAOUUM010000462.1 GCA_030668165.1 Candidatus Heimdallarchaeota archaeon | reverse complement strand
CGAGATATTATCCCAGGGGTGGAATATGACTGTCTGAACTAGTAATAAAACCGAAACGATGGCCACTCTGCGATTAATCCTCTCAAAAATGGAACTCAATACAATTGATCCCATCATAAGAACAGTCCCCACTAGTAATGATAACTCAAGTGATAATCCCGTATTCCATACCAGTATGTGAGGATTACCTATGAGAAATATGTAGATGAACAGCAGAAGGAAGACAGCAATCTCCCTCAGAGTTGATCTATCATTGATCTGGATTATTTGTGCATGCCGATACTGCATATATAGTGAACCCATGCCCAGAATAATGATAATGCCCAAAATTATGGTCTTGTATCCACTGCCAGTAATATTTATCAGTGGTTCCTGTCCATAGTTCAGCAATCTTAATACAAAATCGGCTGAGATAAACCAGACAATCACCTGTCTATAATTCATCCCTTTCATCCGCAAATATTTGCCTATCTCGGTCGTAGCAAGTCCAAGACCCAGGGTTAATAGACAAAATCTGAATATCATATCAGTCTGAAGGATGGATAGAACTATCCCCAAAATCCAGATAATTGCGATTAGGGATGAATAATTGAATTTTAGATATCGCCCCAGAATCAGGCTGATTACAATTGGAGATAGGAGAAATAAGACGATGAGCAGCGCGTTGACCCTGGGCAGGATTGCCACAATGGATAATGATATCATCCCTCTCAGAAATGAGACAAAAAACACCAGACTTGAAGCCATCAAATAAACCTGATACCATTCATTAGTATTATCCTTTATCAAATTCATAATTCCTTGAGAATGTATTCATATTATAGAATATTGAGTATAGGAACTCAAATTGAATACTAAATTGATTGGATTTTACCTTTCTAAATCTTATTTGAGCCTAATAATTCGGTCAAAATATTACTCGATAGGATCTCCAATTCCCTTATCAGCAGATCGCGCTCACTGTTCACATGATATGATCTGCCAAGTAAACAAAAATCAGTCAGTCCAAGTCGAAAGATGAACCATCCCTCAAAATTACGTTTTTCACCCATTATCACTTTTGGGACCCTTAATTTACTCTCTCCTATCCATTGTTTCTCAAAATCAATCTCTGAAAGAATTTCCAGTAGTATCTTCACAATCTGATCATCCTCCTGTTTGAATATTGATATCACACCATCATCAAGATCTGACAAGAGTAGTGTATCACATATGTAACGAGTATCTATGTTGAACTGATCAATAAATGGCTGAATATCCTCCAGCATATCAATTGGGAATTTCATTGACTGTAATAACAGTGCAGTTTTAACCTTGATCTCATCTATCTCCTGGGTTGGACGATTAAAATTCATCTTCATGAAGTAATCATGATATTCGTCAACAATACGATTGACCAGTTTACGGGTAAATGGTTCAGAATCATAGGTATCATGAATTAAAATGTATGCAAGATGATCTTTGGATAAGATGCTGAGCTGAAACTTTCCCAGTTCTGCCTCACGTAATTTTCCCTTTGAAGGCCCCAATTCCTCTCCAAGTAACATAAGTGCCTGTACAAGGCCAATTAGTAGATCTGACTGGAATTTAATGCTCTCTGTGTCATATATTGTAATTCCAATCGATTTGCCCCTATCTAGAATTATGAGCTTGTGAATAGCCACGTTATGGTCAATGTCGGTGTAAAACTTAAAGCTATTATCCCCGATTGATAAAATAAGTTCTAAGAAAAAAGATATAATCGGCAATATTCAAATTGTTCCTAGTCAAATTCTTTGTATTTTTGTTAATTTAGTCCTTAATTGAATAATGAATCAATTACGTTTATTATATAAAAGGTGATAAAAAATGTTGATCTAATTGATAAGGATGCTCATTCTTTATAATCGCATATCTTCCACAGGTGCGATTCTGTACAAAGATGACACTTTGGAAATGGATCCCATTTTGTTGCTGCGATTGATCAAATCACTTACTTTGCTCAGTTCTGAGATGGATGATCAGGTTACACTATCAAAGGGAATGCTGAAAGAGCTGGAGATCGGATCCATGCAGATCAGTATATTAGATCATCAAGACTTTTCCTATGTTATTGCTCATGATACACTTGATAATGAGATATTTGCCAGGAGAATTCTTGATCTGATAATTGGCAAGTTTCACGATGAATTTGAGACCATTGAACTCTGTAATGAATTGAAAATAAATGATAATTATACAAAGGAACTCGCTCAGTTTATGGAGACAATGTCATTCCCAAAGAATCTGATCTATGAATTGGAACCCTATTTCCACTCACTGATATGTAAATTCGATTTTAATCTTGATACATTGATACTATCAGATCTTGATCATGGAGTAGTCCATCAGTGGTTAAAGCCAGATGAAGAAAATGATATCACAGAGGTCCTACTGGAAATACTGAGTGAGATCAATGTGGACAAGAATTGGCTTGCAGAAACAAGCACCATAAAAGATAACCCGGAAGACGGTTACATTAGGCCTGTCACCCATGAATTCTGGCTGATTAACAAAGTTGAGATGACTGATTTCACTCTTATAGCAAGAGGATTCTATGATGCCAAGCGGGACAGGGATAACATGCTACACTACCTCAATGAATTTGCTGAGACTTTGTATCAATCCTATGTGGCCTATGAATTCAGCGGGAATAAAATTATAGCTGAATTTTAATCGTTTTAATGAAGTTTGACAGATCAGGGATTTT
>DAOUUM010000278.1 GCA_030668165.1 Candidatus Heimdallarchaeota archaeon | reverse complement strand
AGATTTTTTAATTCCTTCTTGGGACCAAGATGATAGCATATCCCAATCAATGTCTTTCATATAAACACGATTCTCAATATTAAGCTGGGCAATTATTCCACCAAACTTAACAATAACATCTTTTACCACCTCCTCTTCTGAATTGGATAATAAAACATGTTTATCCTCTTTGACTAATTTTGGATATAAATCTGCCATCAATTTACTAGCTACACTCTTTTGTCTGTACTCAGGAAGGATTGTAATATCTGTAATGGCAAGAAATTTGTTATTCTCATAGGATGGACTTTCTGGAGTGAAATATGCGTACATGTAAAGACCAAACAATTCCTTTGCACCTGGTAGTAATAAGCCATTAAGGAAAAGATCTAATTCTTGATTTTCATATTGCATTGTGAGGCTTTTTCTTCTGATCTCATCCTGTTCTCTAGGATCATTTGGTCGGGTTAATTCATGATATTTTTTTCTGAATACATGAAATGATTGCCACTCTTCATCAGATGCTTCAGATGGATTGAAAGGTTTGATATCAAATTCCATAAAGTAATGATATTTTATTAATACTTAAATATTTTACCAATTTTAGGTTTAGATTATACTCCTATGGGTGTACGCATATAATCATTGTACTGGGGTAATTTACACAAAATTCTATTTGTCTCGCTAATTATTTTAGTAGATTGAATAAAAGGTAAATTGTGAGTCTAACCAAGGCAATTATAAGAGAAATTCCAGATAGTTATCCAAAATGTATTTCGTCTCATCCAGAAAAGAAAAAACTCTCCCTGGTAAAAGCACGGGAACAGCATAAATTATATGGAAACACATTAAGTGAACTTGGACTGGATGTGATTCGTCTCCCTAAAGAGAACAGATTTCCTGATTCCTGTTTTGTGGAGGACACTGTAGTCATTTACAAGTCCAAAGCTGTAATAAGTCGTATGGGAGTAATTAGTAGAAGAGGAGAGGAAGAAGCTATCTACCAGGCACTGAAAAATTATAAATCAATTCAGAGAATCGAGAAACCCTCCACAATTGAGGGAGGAGATGTAATTCATCTGCCTGATAAATTAATAAGTGGGTTGACTCAGAGAACTAATGAGGCAGGAATAAATGACACCAAAAGGTGGTTAGGGATTCCTATTGATATTATACAGGATCCTGAAATTATGCATTTGAAGAGCTATGTGACCTATGTGGGGAAAAATTATGTTGTTACCACCCCTCAGTATAAAGATCATCAGGTGCTAGAAAATTTTGATAAAATAGTTGTCTCGTCTGATGAATCGTACGGAGCAAATACTCTGACAGTAAACGATACTGTAATTGTATCACAGAATAATCCTAAATTGGAGCAGAACTTGAAGAAATATGGATTTGACACTATCTCACTTAATATGAGCGAATTTGTAAAATGTGAAGGAGCTCTCACCTGTTTATCAATCATATTTTGAAAAGAAATTATATTTTAAATACTGTAGGTGACGAATTCTTGTTGGAATAAATCTCCCAACGTTTTTTTGATATTCATTGTAACCATCTAATATACCTGACAGTTTTTGTTCCTCAAATATACTCCCCACCATAAAATATCCTCCTATTCCAATCAAATATGAGAGTGTGACCTCGGATAATTCAAGAAGTAAAATGGATATTAAAATCACAATTATTCCAGTGTATACTGGATGACGACTAAAGGAATAGGATCCATTTGTTATCAACACATCTTTTTCAGTTCTTAATCCAATAAATCCTGAGAGATCCCATTGAACAAAGCCGAAAAATGTGATTAATGAGCCAAGAACCACAATTACACTGAATAAAAACAGGTTTGTTCCCGTTAATATCTCATCTACTATTATTTCTGTGATACTTGGGGTGAAAAGGAGGACAATAAGAAATAGTATTCCTGCAAGTACATTATATAGAATTCTAAAACCAATAATTGTTAAATTAAATTTGGATTTAACAGTGGTACTCGCCAATAGCGTATGAAGAATTCCAAATATAATCCATGGTAAAATATACCTAGCAAGTAATACAAAATCCATATAATTAGCATAAAAAAATCATATTTAGGTATTTAGACAAGAGAAAAATATGCCTGCAAGATATTGATATTTTTTTTACTACCAATTGCGATTTGATTTGGGATAAACCAAAGTATTATTCATAATTAATTTGAATTAGAAATTATGAAAATCAGTCCACACTACATTGAGCGAATAGTTAGGTTTGCTGATACAGATCCCGCAGGAATTATATATTTTCCAAATTATGCAATGTTTTTTGATGAGGGCATCATAGATGCCATTCGTAAAGCAGGTATCAGGTGGGAGGACAGGGAGAAGCATAATTTCTTTATGCCAGTGGTCGAGCAGAAGGTAAATTTTCTCAAGCCTGCTTCTGCAGGGGATCAGTTACGCATATATACGATTGTGGATATGATTAAAGATAAAGTTTTTCGATCACAGCATTTGATGACTCGATGCATTGACGGATCTGAGGTTGTATTGGCCACTGGATACATTGTGAGGGTAACTGTGGATATTGTCACTTTTAAATCCAAGATAATGCCAAAATTATTCAGAGAATCCCTTACTGGATTTTTAACCCCCTCAGATAAATGGGAACATTTCCTCAACTCATTCAATAGCAATTAAGGAAAGACTATCTAATCACTTGAAAACTTTGCTAATATTTCTGAGACCACCTTATCTTCGTCAAATTTTACATCTGTCCAGATTTTGAAAGCATCTACTGCCTGGCAAATAAGCATCTCTTTCCCATCATATGCCTCATAAGTATTATTTTCAGCAATTTCAATTAATTTTGTTTTTCCAATGGAATAATTCAGATCCACAACAGCCCCTGTTCTATCAGGTATGGGAATTAATGTTGTGGGATCTGGCAAAGATGTTGCATTGATGAACAATTCAGATGAAATATCATTAGATCGTTTGAATCTTTTAAATGATTCGATATCATAGTAATCGACATCAGCTCTGATATCTTCGCCAAATTCATTTTTTCTGAACCATCTTCTGTTAACAACTGTTACCTCCTTACCCATATTCATGAGTGCAACTGTAGCAGCACGTCCCACACCACCTGCTCCAACTACAAGTGCAGACTGGTAATTATCCAAATGATTTCTTTTAAGAAAACTTGTGAATCCGGTAATATCAGTATTTTCGGCAATTGTATCAGAATTGAATTTTATAGTATTGGTCGCCCCAATTAATTCTACATCTTTACTCATTTTATCAACGTATTCTAGGGCAGCTCTCTTGTAAGGAACCGTGACGTTGATACCAACTATGCTTTTGGATTTGAAAAACTCAAATGCTTCTCCTAGATACTCTTTCTCCTTGATCTCAAATAGATGATAGTATCCTGATAAATTATTTTTTTCCAATAGGTGATGATGAATTTGTGGTGAAAGTGAATTATCAATTGATCCGCCCAGTAGTCCCAAAATAATTGAATCTGACTTGTTGGTTTCAATTACCCTATTGTAATCCATTATTAGAGGAAAATTATAACCACCATATACGATATGCTGTTTTAGCTGAATTGCTCTTGTTCTACCTATCTCACCTGCAGCACCTAATCCAAGTATTATTTGATTTTTATTGTAATTTAATAACTGCTTGTGACCAATTATATAATCTGCAAAATCAATTGGTTTTCCAACAACCTTGGTGACAATTCTATCTGATTTTAGATCAGCATCGACCCAATCAAATTTTTTTAGAATCTCTTTACTCATTCGTTTCATGGGATGATGATAGTCATGAACTGAGACAATTATCTTTGATTCAGAATTATTGTAGATAAATGGAATGTGATGAAGATCCTTATTTAACTCGAGATCGATGTATGCTGGATTTAGCTTGACAACTTCATCAAGAAAATCATTCCAGGTAAACATAGAAAAACCACCCTCCTTGTGACTTCTCACTGTAATTATGCAATTGTTTGCATCAAGTAATTTATCATATATCAGTTTCAATAAGCTTGGGTCACTATCGAGCCTCAATTCAAAAAGAATATCCTTTTGGGTAATTTCCTCCAGAAGAATCAATGCATCTTGATAATTCAAGAGCACGATAGCAATTCTCACAACATTTATTCCAAGTCTCCACTGATAAACATTCTCCCGATTTTAGAAGGAATTCAATTAATTAATCAATAAAATATAACTGTATTTTAATAGATTGAGAATATGTTTTATATGAAAGAAATGAGATTCGCATACACAACTCTCTCCTTTTTGGTTTCCTTGGGATTCATAGGAGGAGCAATTTATAATTTTTTAGAGAGTAATGATTCTCAGGCTAAACTCTTTCTTCTTCTCGCCTTGATGGCTTTTCTTGGTGTTTACTACCTCCTAAAAACTCTTTATTACAAGAAGCATCACGCTACGTTTAATGAGATCTCATTTGTTGTATTCCTACCTCTAGCACCAGTGGTGCAAATATTGGTTAAAGATCTAATAGAGGTATCCATGACCCATCTCTTTTCCATTCAACTTGCGGGAACCGGATCAAATATTCGGTTAGATGTCGATATTCTTGATGTTCTTCTTATTCCATATTTTCTTTTTTCAATATTTTTATTGCTAAGATCATATCTCAGATACCCATTCATCAGATTTAGAGGACATAGCAAAGATGGTATCTCTGCAAGGT
>DAOUUM010000569.1 GCA_030668165.1 Candidatus Heimdallarchaeota archaeon | reverse complement strand
CCTAGTCCGACAGCAACTAATCGGAATTAGTTACTTGCAGGCTTATATACACTTCAATATATAAAGTGCTGAAATAGTAGGTACGTATAATGACCCATGTGATTCTAATTTGTGGGATTAGATATTTATCTCGAGTTTGATTGTACCTGCTTTTGCAGTTTTGGCAGTAATAATAATCTTACCCGAACCACTCACAACGAAATTATAGTTCCATTTTTGATCTTCAGGGGATATCCCACCAAATACACTGGCCCGTAGTTTATTTGATCTACCCTCGAGATGAGGAATGCTGACCTTTGACTTTCCAGTGGTGAGTTCACAACCATCACAGACTATTATTAATTGGCTATCTTTGATTACCTTCCTAATTTGGGCCTGTTTGGAGACATAGGTGGGTAAAAATCCTACATTTAACAGGGATAATGATATCTTATGGGCATCACCCACCTTCTCAATTTTATGATCTTTGAATACAACCTGGGGATTGAGTGAAGCATGAGCAAGTAGGAATTTAAGATTAACATGACAGGTATCCAACAGATAAGAACCAACAAGGGGGGGATTTTGCCAGGTGTATTTGAACCTCCAGCCTCCAATCTCAACCTTACCCAGTTGGGGATGATCAAATTCCTCCCAAACTTTGAATCCCTTTCCTTCAAGAATATCATCATTCCATTTCAGTAATTTTATCTCTTCCTCAGGTTTTCGGTCATACATCAGAAACTTGATGATATCTCTTTTTTCAATCCCTGCCTCTTTTATCATATCCCAGAGCTCAGTGGTAAAGATAAATATACCAAGATGCTCAAATATCCAATCATCAAAGCCTCGGAGTATCTCTGATTTTCTATCATAGCGAAAATCCTTATAAACGTTCAAACTGGGATATCCAGTTAATTTCTCACCAAGTTTTCCTATTTTCTCATACACCGCAAGATCATGATTTTCAAAACTCATATCATCAACAAAAGAAAATGGCCTCAATATGGCCCCGGAAAATGTGTGGAAGGTGGTTGCACCACAGATATTGGGATGAGATCGGAAGAAATCAGCAATGGCTCTGGTTTCAGGTTCAGATAGTGGAAATGGTCCCGCCCCACTCTGTTTGAACTCTTGTACCCAGTGAGATGGATTATTACGATTCAAGTCAAGTCCTTCAAGTGGTGTAGTGGTTAAAATGGGATCATCCTTATTCCACTCATGAAGAGTAGCCTCCGGAAATAATCTAAAATATGGCCCCTTGCCAAAATCCTCAATATCACGTTTGATCATCAATCGTGGATCATCTCCAGATATGATCCAATCACCCAGTGGATCCTCTTTTCTCATGAGTAAAATTTCTCCATCACCATTGATATCCTCTGAATGAAATCCGGGTAATTTGTCTGGGTATGGCCAGGGTCGGGTTGATGATCGCAACATATTAGGTGTTGTCAGATATCTCTCCGCACCATCAGCAGTGATTCTGGGGATAATATAAAATGTGAATTTATCAAGTAGTTCAGTGATGTCCTCATTCTTACCATACTGATCCAACAGATAAAATATAGTGTAAAGTGCAACTGTTGATCCAGTTACCTCACCAGCATGGATATTTGCATCTATATAATAGGCTGATTTCTCATCAGGTGCTGTGTCCAGATTTGTAACTGTATGCAGCAGACGATGGAATAATTAACAAAATCTGCCAATTACCATGAGTACATGAAATATTGAAATTTTAAATAGTTGCTATGT
>DAOUUM010000366.1 GCA_030668165.1 Candidatus Heimdallarchaeota archaeon | reverse complement strand
GTCAAATACACCGGGTACAGGGCCATCTCAATGAAAAATCCTCCAGGCATGATTAAATCCTGCAAGTAAAAGTTCCCTATTATGAAGAAGAGAATGGTACCAATGGGTGCTGCGAAAAAGGTGACATATATACCTCCGCGATGACCCTCGATGGTTCCATCATTAATTGCAACGATTATGTAGATAAGGCCAATTCCAGTCATAATTATTGTTGCAGCGACGATCATGAATATACCCATGGGGTTTGTCAGTACAGCCCCAATTGCACCATTCGATTGGTTACTGAACAGGTCATTCAGGGTCCCCAGATCAGAAGGATTATCACTTATTGTCTGTAATTGTGAATTGGTAACTTTATAGGAGTAGAGGAAGTAAGATCCAAAGGTTAGAATCTGCCCAACTACGAACATCAGTATTCCAAATATGGCATGGTTACGTGAACCATTCTGTCTTAATGTCTTGCTACCCCTTACCGGTAGGAAATACAGTATGCTTCCTAACACCAAGAGAAGAATGGCAAATATTCCGATCATTGGTAGATCAGTTTCAAAGAATGGATCTCCAGTGGTACCAATTCCTATACCCAGTGACCAATATGACTTGTTAACAGTCTCACTTATTATTCCAAGAATGATGAATCCCAGTGCAAATAGAAAATTAAGTATGAAATAAACTTTTACCCAATTCAGGGTCAAACGTAGACGATCTGCAGGCATACCCAACATAAGACTTAGCACAGTTGTAAGGACTATATAACCAAGAATGAAATCAATTGATCCACCAGTTTGTGATGTGATGCTTATCCCGGCCACCAATCCAATTATTAGTGATGATGCCAAATTCCGGGTGTATACCGAGACAATTATTAAAACACTCAAGCTCAGGGATAGTCCATATGGGGCGATTGGTATATCAATTACAAAACCCAAATATCCCAGCAGAAATAGTAATGCCGAACCAAGCAGTGTAACAATTAATTCTTTCGTTCTTAATAATCTATCAAAATCAGTAAATCTAACAAGTTCGTAATCTTTGCTTATATCGAACACTTCCCTTTTATTGAAAAACACATTCACAATATTTTAATTGTTTTGTATCAAGATGAGAATTTGTATAACTAGATCATAGTCTTTATTTTTTATTTACAGGAGATATTTTATCAAAGCCAGTATAGGGTACCAGTGCATTTGGGATCAGAACCGTACCATCTTCCTGTTGGAAGTTCTCCAGTATTGCAATCATAGGTCTTGTGGTGGTAAGTGCCGTTGAATTCAAAGTATGTACCAAGCCTTTAATCGGAGATCCTTCCTTCTCACGATACCTGATTTTCAGTCTTCGCGTCTGATAATCAGTACAGTTTGAACAGGAGACAACCTCACGATAGCGATTCTGTCCTGGTAACCAGACCTCGATATCATATTTTTTCGCTGCAACTGCGCCAATATCACCAGTACAGATATTTACCACCTGGTAATGCAGATCCAAGCCTTTGAATATCTCCTCTGCTATGGCAAACATTCTCTCCTGTTCCGCTTCTGAATTCTCAGGAAGACTGTAGGTGAACATCTCCACCTTCTTGAATTCATGTACCCTGAAAATGCCCTTATCATCCTTGGTGGTGGCTGATGCCTCTGTTCGGTAATTATTACTGAAGCCTGCATAGTGTTTTGGAAGTTCATCCTCTGTGAATACCTCATCGGTATGCAGTCCGGCCAGGGTCACCTCTGATGTACCAATCAGACTCAGATCCTCACCCTCGATCTTGTAAATATCCTCTGCACCTGTGGGTAGAAAGCCTGTTCCATATAACATTCGTTCACGAACCATTGATGGTGTGCTGAAAATCTCAACATCATGTTTTCTCAGAATATCAATTGCATACCTCATCAGAGCCATCTCAAGGATTACTGCATCATTCTTGAGATAGTAGAATCTGGATCCGGATGTTTTTCTAGCTCTCTCAAGTTCTGCAATATCGAGTATATCTAATAGCTCATGGTGATCAAGGGGAGTGAAATTGAATTCTGGTTTCTCACCCCAAGAGCGGATGGGTACATTTCCCTCATCATCCTCACCATAGGGAACACTGTCATGAAGCAGGTTAGGGATACGATCCAACAAAAATTGTCTGCGATCCTGTTTTTCATTGTATATTTTTTCAGAATCCGATAATTTACTATTAATATCCTTCATATCAGCAATGAGTTTTTGTTTCTCATCACCTTTTGCCTTGGCAATATTCTTGGCATAGATATTACGTTGCTTACGCAATTCATTCACAATCACATCAGTTTCACGCCAAATTCTATCCACCTCGAGAAATTCATCCACCATCTCTATATATTCAGGCTTCTTTCTCTTGGCTAGATTTGCTTTGACCTCATCTGGTTTTTCTCTAATGAGTTTTGGATCCAGCATCGCTAATTTAATGGTTTAAAATTGATATATTAAAGCTTTTTTTCATTACTTTTCTTCTTACAAATATTAACTAAAGAGATTGCAAAATTTAATATCTTCGGGTATCCTCAGTCATTGAATTGGCAACTGTGAGTCCCACTCCAATGAGGCCAGTAATTGCTGCGCCCATGGCATTGAATACGACCTGCTCAGCGGTAACTGCTAGGAAATCAGGACTGTACCATTTTTTTGGATAGTTGGATACATCAAATTATGTGATGCATTTTGAATTTGTAAATTCAAAGTTTTTTGCCACTGAAATTCAATTAATCTCAATGGTAGTGGGTTGAGCAAAAGTGTGATCAGTATAAATGATATACCTATATAGTTGCCGAGATGTTCATATAGAAAGCCATTTAGTATTATTATATCCATAAGCCCCCAAGTCCCGGGGATAAGGCATAAAATAAGTATTCCAGTTTGGTAAGTTAGATTAAATAGTAATTCCTCCTCCTCATAGAAATGAATTAGATAATCCCTAAGTAATTTTTGTTTTACAATTAAAGACATATAAGGAATTATGAACAAAGACAATAGAAGAACAGGATAAGTGTGCGAATGAGTTAACATATGTAACTTTCTCAAATCAACAAAATTCAAGATATGATAAATCAAATGGACCAATACACCCCATATAATACTTACAAGAAAAATTGGAATAAGAACAATTTCACGCAAAAAATCAATATTAGTTGAGAGTATCCCAGTCTCTTGTAAGTAATCAAGTATGCCGATTATACCAATTGATAGGTAAACGGGGGCACTACCAATTATGAACCATTTCTTATATTCTCTTATAGGTGGTAATATCTAATATTCCTCCAGAAAGATCTTAATATTTTGAATTAATTATATTCTTCCTTTATAATAGATGCAATTTATGTGATTTTTTATTAGTTAATTACATATATTATGACCTTTCCTATTAGCAATCTTTTTTTTTAATTTTCAAACCAATTTTTCTATTTCTTAAATGTATCAACAAATTGTATTTGTATCAATTAAGATTTCATTCAGGAACAGATTAGTCTCATTGATCCAACGGCAGAAGGTATATGTTACTTGGAATTGATTTTACTCCACTTGAGAATATCAGATCATGCAATTTAAATATCTGAGGATTTCATTCCTTGTTTTTGGCATTAGATAATAAGTGTACAATTATTTATAAT
>DAOUUM010000393.1 GCA_030668165.1 Candidatus Heimdallarchaeota archaeon | reverse complement strand
TAACAATTTAATTGATAATATGCTTGAAACTGATGCAGAGGAGAGAAGAAAGGGAGGAGTGGTCTGGCACACACAAGGTAGTGGAAAATCTTTGACCATGGTCTTCCTGGCCTTTACCCTGCGCAGAGATGTGAGATTAAAACACCCCACAATTGTAATAGTAACTGATAGGATAGCTCTGGATAGGCAGATATTTGAGACATTTGTTAATTGTGGTTATCCTGCACCCACCCATGTTAAAAGTATTGCAAATCTTCATGAAGAGTTACGTGTGAGTAAGGGAAAGACCCTAATCACCACAATCTTCCGCTTTCAGCATGAGGATGAAACAAAACGGAAGAATAAGGAGAAATTCGATGTGATCTCTGAGAATGACAATATTTTTGTACTTGTGGATGAGGCACACCGAACCCAAGATGGTGATCTAGCGTCAAATATGAGAGCTGCGCTCCCCAAAGCAATTTTTGTGGGATTTACTGGTACACCTATCTCAAAGATAGATCGAAGCACCAAACGTACCTTTGGAGATTATGCAGATATATATGATATCAAACAAGCAGTTCTTGACGAGGCTACAGTACCTATTCATTTTGAATTGAGAAAAATCAAATCACGGTTAAACAAGGATCAATTATTAGCACTCATTGATGAGGAATTTGATGAGTATTCTGAGGACTCTAAATCCAGAATCGCCAAGTTAGTAGGTTACAAACAATTATTAGAAGCAAGTGCGAGAATTGACAAAATTGCCTTAGATCTTGTTGAGCATTATCAGACAATTATTGAGCCCAATGGAATGAAGGGGCAGATTGTATCCGCAACAAGAGCCGGTGCACTCAAGTACCACCTTGCACTTCTCAAATTAAGAAGAAAACAAGAGGATGGAGAAATGATCAATTTTGGTCCAATTCCAAAATCTGAATTGATCTACTCAGCAAGTGGAAAGGATAATCTAGCCATCAATAGCTATAATGATGCATCTGTTCTGATCCAAAAAATAATCGAGTTGAAACTACCAATCGAGGTCGAGGGACAACTAGTAAAAAGAATTGAAAATCGGAAGAGGGACTTCAAGTATGAACCCTATGAGGTGCAGGAAGATGTACGGCTGATAGAATCCCTGCTTTATCTATTCAGTAAAACAGCTCAAGAAGAGGAAAATGCAATACGCGAATTCAAAAAAGATTTCCCCAAAGATAAGGAAGGTAATTTCACTGATTCAAATAAAGAGGTCAAATTAGTAATTGTCCAGAATAAACTACTAACAGGCTTTGATGCACCAGTAGAACAGGTCCTCTATCTTGATAATGTTATCAGAGAGCACAATCTACTTCAGGCAATTGCCCGTGTTAACAGACGCTATGGTACAATAAAGGACTATGGCCTGATTGTTGACTACTGTGGAGTACTTACCCTACTTGAAAAAGCCCTGGCAATATTTGAGGATAAGGATGTAGATGATGCAGTGATCAACTATGATGAGGTTATCAGCATAATCAAGGATTTCCTTGATAAATGCAAATCACCCATCATCTCAGAATATCCCAAGATCGAGGAAAGTGTTGTAATACTAAAGAGAGATAAAGATCTATGGAGTGAATTCAAAGTAAACTACAAGAAGGTGGTAAAGGGTATGGATATCCTCCTTCCAAGAGTGGAGGCCCAGGAATTCATCGCAACAGTTGAGAGATTGGGATTGATCTATAAATACGGTAAGACGGCGATTGATGGAGAAAAAGATAGTATCGAGGGTTGGAGCAGAAAAGTAAGAAAGGTAATCGATGAGCATGTGGAGGCGATTGAGGATCCTGTACTGATGAAACCAATCAATATTTTCGACGAGGATTTTATCAAACTTGCAATTACCAAATTCAAGCAGAAAGAACTGGTTGCCAATTACACAGAAAAAGCTGTCTACAAACTGATAATAGAAATGGAGGATGATGATCCCGCCTTTGCAAGGAGTCTGATGGAGAAATTAGAGAAGATAGTTGAGACATTCAATGAAACCACTGAAATTGATAATTTCTTCAATGAGATCGAGCAGATCCGGGAGGAGGCAATCAACAGATTATCTATCGCTGAACATATGGGATTGAACGAGCATGAATTTGCCCTGTTCAATTTTATGAAAGATGTTACAGTATCCAGTGATGATGCAAAAACTCTTGCACGAACCCTTTTTGGAAAAATAAAATCCCATGTCAAATTTGAATGGGCTACTAAATCTTCGGTTATCAAGAATGTTAAGAATATAATTCTTGATGTGCTCGATGAAAGTGAACTCATCTCACAGAATGTCGATACTGATAAACTGGGAGAGGATATTCTAGAATTTGCCAAGAAGAATATTGAATTGGAATGATATAAAGAAGTCAGACAATTAATATTAACAATTACTCAAATATCCAATGATTCCTAGTTATACTATAAATATACCTTGATTAACTGGAAATTGAGGAATCTTTTTGGGAGGAAAACTATCTTATTTAGAACTCAGTAACAAGATTTGGGAAGCCAAGAGTGAATTAAAAGAGAAGGTCCAAGACTTTGATCTCAAGGAATACACTTTGATCGCTCTGCTACTCAAATATCTCAATGATACTTTTGATGATAAATACCAGAAAATATCAAAATCTGGTAAAGATGCAGAGAAAGGCAGGTATTACAACATATTTGTACCAGTAGAGGCAAGATGGGATATTATCAGATCAAAATCAAAGGATACGGGAAGTGTGGTAAACAAAGCACTGCAAAAATTGCAGGAGAAGAACCATGAGGTTATGGGTGATCTGTTTGTGGGGATTGACTTTGCGGATCCAAATAAACTGACAGATACGGGACTGGATAAATTCCTACGTGCATTCGATGATTTGTACCTGGGAGAAGTAGAGGAAAATCGCAATTCTAAATTCTTCTATCCCGCAGAATCTGACGACATAGGTAAAGCATATCAGGATCTTGTCACCAAATTCGCATCATCCTCTGGAAATACTGGTGGGCAATTCTCTACACCAATCGAGGTGATTAAATTGATGGTAAGGATACTTAAGCCCAATGAAAAAATGAGGGTATGTGATCCCTTTCTTGGTGCAGGTGGTTCTCTTATTGAAGTGACAGAATATATCAAGAAAAATGGTGGTGAACCAGTAAATCTCAGCTACTTTGGTCAAGAGAGCATCCGAAAAATCTGGATGCTGGCAAAGATCAATACTCTCATTCATGGATTGGTGGATGCCAAGATTGAACGCGGGGACACAATAGGAGACCCAAAGTTCAAAAAATCAGGGGAATTGGAAACTTTTGATTTACAACTGGCAGATCCTCCATTCTCACCCAAGGCCGATGATCACTATAATTATGATGCAGTCAAGAATAATATTCATGGAGTGCTAGAATATG
>DAOUUM010000035.1 GCA_030668165.1 Candidatus Heimdallarchaeota archaeon | reverse complement strand
GTATATCATTGAATGATATCTGGGTAATCCCAGAAGAGACAAAGTTATTGAGAATTGCATCAGTTCTATCAAGAATCTCTTGTTCAACTCTACGACGATCTCTTTTCATAACATTAAGGAAATTGAAGATAGATTCTCTAATTATCGTAATAGTTGATTGGTCATTTTCGCTAGCCATTCGTTATTCTTATTTCAAATATATCTTAAAAAAAGAATGTCCTTCGCATTTGAAATTAAACATAAGTAATTTGAAGAATTTTCCATTCAAATGGCGGTTCTTATCTGTAAATAATACCAGATTTACCAAGTAATAACTATCAAAAAATGCTGTTATTTCAAGTCTGATGATTATCTATACAAATCCTAGAAATCTAGCCATCAAATCGAGAATCCGAACAAAACCCCCCCTCCAAGCAATATTTCCCAATTTTACCTATTAGAATTTATTATTTTATCAAAAAAATACTCTAGAATGGATGTAATTTATTTTCGGATTCTTAATCTCTGTAAATTTTAAAACGCATAGAAGTCTATTAAACTAGACTGCATTCTAGCTAAATATCCATCTCTTTTTGTAATATTTCATAGTTTCAGACTCTTTATATACCGATAAAAACCAAGGGCTAAATTTACAATATATTAGTGATTGAGACCTTTATCACTAGCCTCTGATTCCAACAATTTTGCATATCAAGCTTTTAAACTGCATAAAACCTTATAACTTGGTGATATATATTGGATTAGGATATGATCACTTGTTGATCATATTAAACAACTGAAATCCAGTATGGAGGACTAAGATGAGCAATATATTCAAGCGTGATGTGGAGGGGATACCGACCATCAAAATCACTATATTTGGACCTTCATTAGCCGGAAAAACGTCATTGTTGACTATATATTCTATTCTTAAAAAGGTTGAATCTCCTGATCAGGTCTATTCTGAACTGAAGAAAATAGAGGATCCTACAGGTAGAACCGCATTATTTGATCAGAGTGTTTTCACTCTACCAAGAGGTCAGGGAACTAGTCTCCCCTTGATGCGTTATGCTCTTTATTCTGTTGCTGGTCAAGATAGGTATCGAGAGACAAGGAAGGTTGTACTTAAGGGAACTGATGGTTTGATGGTCATGTTGGATCCCCATAATAATCAGTGGCAGAGCAATATTGATTCATTAAAGGAGTTAATGGCTCTCAAGGGTGAAGAATTGACTTCTGGACGCTTACCGTGGCTTTTAGTGGTTAACAAGATTGACATTCCCATAGAGGAAAGAAAGACTACCAAGGACTTTTTTGATCTTATGGTTGAGGTGGGACTTGTTAGTAATCATTCTGAAGCTTTCAATAAATACACTGAGATGAGTTGTATGGATGCCAAGAATGATCTACTGGCAATGCCTAGGAAAAAGGATTGGAAGGAACATCTGGATTCCTCTGGAAGATTAAAAAGAGAATCAAGGCCAGATTCGGTGTTAAAGGCTGCAAGACCAATTGAAATGTTAACTCGCCTAGTAATTGAACATAAGATAAAATTAATTCGTGCAAGTAATCAATGAATTAAACAATTGTGAATCTTAATTCTGCTATGTTGGTGACGCCACATGCAACATTATCTCCTTTTTGTAAGGTTGATTTTGGATCCATGTAGTATCCAACTCCTTCGGGTGTACCGGTCAACAAGATATCTCCTGGCTCAAGAGTAATAGCCTGGGAAATGTATCTGATTAGATAGGGTATTGAAAATATCATCTTTGAGGTTGAGCTTAATTGTCTTTTTTCACCATTCACAGTCAACCATATTTCTTGATTGTATGGATCAGCAATTTGATCTTTGGTCAATATGTATGGTCCCAGCGGTAGACTATCATCAAATGCTTTTCCCCTGGTCCATTGTTTCTCTGAATTCTGCACATCACGAGCTGTTAGATCATTAGCCACGGTGTAACCGAATATATAATCACGTGGATCATCACTCTCAGTCAACTTACTTGCCTTTTTACCAATAATAACGGCAAGTTCTACCTCATAATCAAAATTCTTGGTGTGATCTGGATATGGTACAGAACTCAGATGTCCAATCAAGGAGCTTGAATACTTGCTAAACAAGAGAGGTTTGAGTTCAGCCACATTACCTGATTCTTCTGCATGTTTCAGATAGTTCCTGCCCACACAGATTATTTTTCCAGGACGAGCAATGGGTGACATCCAGGTGATATTATCATCATTAATACTACAGGCAGGTTCCTTACTGCTCAGCTCATCCAAAACAACTGGATCCATGATAAAATTTTCAATACCAAGATCATTCCTAGCCAACTCAGCATATGGGTACCAGTCGTGATCCTTTATTATTCCATATTCTTCCTTTCCCTCTCTGGAAATTCTAGCAATTTTCATATGCTGTCAAATTTTCTGGTTCTAAGTAAAATTTACTAATATGTACCATCAAAATTCGGAAGAAAAATTAATATTTGATCACAAACTAGCTCAGCTGATATTTCTCAATAATATAATAAAGTGTGATTCTAGGTAGAAAGAATATTAATTTTCATGATAACTAGAAAACATAAAAAAGAAAAAAAAAGCTTACTAGCTTAGTATATTATTATAATAATAATTCTTAGGTGATTAATTTAAGTGTCGAGATGGACAAAATCAGGCTCATCAGAAAAAGCTCAGGCTAGTCAAACAATTGGTATTTTGATGAATACCCTTCTGTACTTGGCAGATGAAGCAGCTTCTGACGGAAACAGATCAACCAAATTCATGAAGATTTCTTCTCAGGTCATTAAGAATATATTCAAGCCCTCTAGTAGCTATAATATAAATGAACAAATAGGTGTTCTACTAAATGTACTAGGTTGGAAGAATAGTGAGATAAGATTAATGAGCAGCACCCGATCAAAGATTATTTTGGGATCCAATCGTTATTTGGATCAGAACAACAATACTCTGAAGGGATTGAATGTGCTTGTAAAAATGATTGCATTGGCTGTGGGATATCATATTTTTGATCGTGAGGTTGATGCATTTGTAGAGATAGATATCAATGGTCCAATTTATACAATTGATATTCAAACACTAACCACGCTTGAAACCTCAATAAAGGAAAAAGAGATTGCCAAGAAAGTAGAGGCTCCCTCGGGATCTAGCCCCAAAATTAGTCCCTCTACGAGTAAATCTCCTGCAAGTATGTCTAATTATGATACTGCTCAGATATTTTTACCGGTACTATCCAACAAATTACCCCTGGTACAACTTAACAAGATTCTAGTTGATGTATTATCAGAATTTTCAGCTTCTTGGTATGGCGAATCACCACTGGACTCAGAGCTCACTGAAGATAATAAAACCAACTTAGTAATGTTAATTGAGTTCCTGACACAGAAGGCTACTGAATCAAATACTAGCTGGGTGGATCTGGGAAATCAGGTCGGGGGATATTTTGCAGGGGTTCTCAAAAAATCGTTCACAGATGATCACGATCTCATTGGACCAGAAATAAAGGATGGTGCCCAACTAGGGTCAATTATCAGAGATATCAAAGCAAGGTCCCTATGTTCACTAACAGTGGGTTTAACCTGTGGCTCTAATATTGGTGGTAAAGGTAGAAGTTTCTGTGATTTCACCATGGGTCTCTGGGCTGGTTGTCTCAGTCAGTTGACCGAGTATGAATACAAATTCTCCGGTTTCTATGCCACTGGTAAGAGATCAACTGATCCCTGTCTCATGGAATTTGAACTTAAGTAGATAATATTTGTAAAATTTAACTTAGATAATCGTTCTGAACTATCATACTATTAAGTTTTGAAAATGGTCTCCCAACCATGAGCGTAAAGGCTTGGGCCCCGGGCCATGCAACATTATTTTTTGCAGTACCTGACCAGATAGAAGATCCTTTGAAAATGGGGAGTCTGGGAGGGGGTTTCAACTTTGATGCTGGAGTAACAACCACTGTTAGCAAGGCTGAGGCAGATGAGGTATACTGGAATGGGAGATTAATTGAGGGAGAAGTGACACTATCTGCACTTGATTTTCTTCGAGAAAAATCAGATATCTCAACCAGAGTTACTGTCCATCATGTCTCAGAAATTCCCATTGGTTATGGCTTATCCACCTCAGGAGCCGGTTCAATTAGTGCTCTTCTGGCAGCAAATAGATTGTTTAATATATCCATTACCGATCTAGAGTTGTTTAAAATGGCTCATCTGGCAGATTTTAAGCATCATACGGGCTTGGGCTCAGTTTTGGCACAAATACGTCCAGGGATTGAATTAAGACTGACACAGGGCGGACCAGGGTTTGCCATCGTTGAATCTTTTCCTAGTGATGAGGAGATAGCAATTATACTGATTGCACCTCTCAAAACTTCTGAAGTACTAACCTCACAAAAACAGGTATCCCAATTGACGGAGATTGGTGTGAAGATTGTCGCAGAGGCCCAGAATATCCAAAAGGATTTAGTAACCGGATTTATTCAGATTGGACAAAAATTTATGAAGAATTGCGGATTGAGCACCAAGCGAATCGAGAAATTGCAGAATAATTTGGTGGAGATCGGTGAGAAAAATTCAACAATGGCAATGATAGGCGAGACCCTAGTTATCCTGCCAGATGATGAGACAAAACTGAAGAAATATATCGCCGCAAATAATTTGAAAGCAATTTTTACAAAAATAACATCGAAAAAACCTCATGTGATAAAAAATTAACAAATTTGATTTTAGTCCCCCCCAACTCATATTAATTGCAAAAACAATTATCATTTATTTTAGGATAAATCATCTAAAAATATTCTAGTATGCCATAAGGGTCAAATACTTTGAAACTAAAAAAGAAATTGTATCGTTTGTCACACTCGAGGTAAACAATAGGTTGTATCTATCGTTTAATTTTGAGAGAAAATGATATTCGTAAAAAACTTGAAGTGATCTGTATGAGGAAAGATGCAAAGGGCAAGACACATTTTAAGATCGTCTTCGTTGGTCCATCACTAGCCGGTAAGACTACACTTCTGAAGTTCTTACACGAGCAAGTACAGGGCATGGCAAAGGGCGGATTGACCTCTATAGCAGATCCCAGTGGTAGAACAGTTTATTTTGATTTCAGTCCTTTTTCAGCTACAAATATGATTTTATTTGATATCTATACGGTTGCTGGACAACGCAGGCACAAGAATCAGAGGAGAATGATTCTGCGTGGAGTAGATGGATTAATGTTTGTAGCAGATTCCAGTCCTGAGATGCGTGCAGATAACATCGAATCAGCTCAGGAACTACGAGAGTTTTTGGGAGAAAAAATGGGTAAGGAAATTCCACTGACAATTGTACTCAACAAACGTGATCATTCAAATCCTATGAGTAGGGAGGAAATGATAAAAGATCTAGGTTTCTCAGCAAATATTTTGGCTATTAACACCATTGCAACCAAGGGAGTTGGAGTGAAACAAGCCTTCAGATCCGTATCTCGTGAAATTATCATGCGTCAGGTTTACAAAACTGATGCAGCAATTGTGGAATAAATTTATTTTATCAATAAATCTGACAAGCTATTAGTATTCATTCAAAAAGAAAATATATCCAATTTCAAGTACGATTTTGTGCAGGGAATAGATGATCTACGTGAGGAGTTCACAAGTAAATATGCTATTTTATCCAAAAAAGCAGATAGTGAATTGCATGGACTACGTAACAAGGCAAGTAGACTAGTCGAAAGTTCTAACAAGCGTATTTTGCTCATTGAGGAAGAAGGCGGAAAATTCAGTGAAGTCATCGATAAAGAATCCCCGGTTGAGGATAAGTACTCCCAAAAGATCTATGAAGTAGTAATTGAGACAACGGGTAAAATAGAGGTTCCATCAGATATTACCTTTCGTAATTTGAATCAATTTGTCAAAACTTCTCGAGAGGCTCTTTCTGCACAGGATGAGACTTTAATAAAATATGTCAAATTATTGAAGAAGAAAAAATTCAAACCTAGAGTAAAAGGTCTTTCCCGTGCTCTGGGCAAATTAAATGGTGAATTAATTAGACTTGAAAAATTTATCAGTGGAGATTACGGTCCAAATTCTCAACTTGAGAATATTTTAGATATACTAGACGAAATATCTCAATTGTTAGATAAATACGAACATAAATTCGATGATATTAGCAGTAAAAAGGATGAGGTGGACGGGTTACAGCAGCAAATCGATGATGTTCAATCTCAAATAGAACTGACCGAATCCCATCCTGATAAACAAAAGTATGAAATGGTATATAATAATTACAAGGATGCTCAACGAGGATTTGACTTCGAAATATCTAATATTAAAAAAGCCCTCAAAAAACTGATGAATAAATTATCAAAGGGAAAATCCCCTCGAGATACAACCCTTATCCGAGAATTCATCACTGAACCATTTATATGTCTGATAAACCAGGGCTCCATGGGTTCCATCAACAATTTACTATCTGAGGTCAATGAATCTATGGGTAGAGCTGAATTAAGTCTGAAAAGGGACAAAAGAGAAGCTGCACAGGAAGATATTAAAAAATTCCAATCTGGAAGATTAGATGAATTATGGGATCATGCCAAACAAATCGATGGGGAGTTGACTGTTATCAAAAAAGTGGTAGAGAACCATAATTTCGATAAGCAATTAGAGGAACTCAACAAACAATTTGAAATGGGTATCAGAGATAGAAATAGATTGATCGAAAGAGAACAGAGAGATCTTGACAAGATAATAAAGGAACTTGATAAAAACTTCGTAGAGCTGATTGAACAAGGAAAGAGTCAAAATATTGAATTCAAGAAAGAGATAGAACTACCAAGTCTTCCTGAGTGGGCAACATTGATTTAATTATTTTTCACTATTAAAATATATTCTAGAAATAATCAACTATAACTCCGTGAAATAAATGTAGTTGTACTTTTTAACTGATCAATGTGTAATCTATAGGTTTATAGGGTAAATAGATATAACCTAATTATAAGTAATAAGTAGGGTGCGATTGACATTTTATCTAGAACAAACTTTAAACCTATATTGGACGCTTTATTCGACCATCCATCGGTATTTGCAGTGGTTATAGCAACAGAGGAGGGGTTTCCTCTAGCATTTCGTGCAAAAAATAGTACATTTGGAGGTACCGAGGCTGAAATAACTGCAGCTCTAATATCTGCTTTAATTGGTCGTACAAAAAATGCTGTGGACAGGATTGGTCGCGGAAAAGTGAACTTCTTCACAATTGATGCCACCGAGGGAGAGATACTAATTGCCCTGGAACAGGATTATATTGTCATAGCTCTAAGAACTCGATCTACTTGAATAAAATTAGTTAAGACGTATCCCAGTAGCTTGAAATAACCTTAAGTGCATCTTTAAGCACAGAATCATTATCATAGTTATCCAAGATATTGCTCGCCTGTTGTTTTGAATTAATAGCTAAAAATTCTTTTTCCAACAAGGGGAAAACCCTTATTATATTGTCAACAATTGTAATATCTGCAGTTATAGAAGTTCTAGACATAGGATTAAGGTCAACAGTTATTATTTTCTTATTATTTTTCTTTAATCCGATAGTTCTGTCTCCATCCTCAAGTGGTACAAAAACAACATCAGCAGAGTAAATGCCCCTCTTATCGACCACTCTTCTGAGGGATGAAATCTCATCTATCATGCGACTGTGTTCCTTGTCTATTCCCAATATCAGACCTGGATCGTATTTATCTAATTCATTCTTAATCGCATCAATTCTATCATCACTCCGATAAAAAAGATTGATTTCCATAGCTATTCCAGCCTCTTTACTAAATCTGACCATTTCTTTGGGACAGAGTACTGCCACATTTCCATTTACAGAAATTATAGGTAGTTCTGCTAGGTAAAACATAGCCGCAGCAGCTTTAATAGCTTTAATCGCAAAATCATGGGTTTTTTCACCGATCAAATAATCAAATGCCTCTCCTCTCCCATGTGCAATCAAACCTGCCTCAGCAACTATTTTTTTGTGCATTCCATCAATTATTTTGTGTCTAGTTCTCAAGGATTCCGCTCTTGGATGGTCATCAGGAATATCAATCATTAAGATTTATCAATAATTTAATTTTATAACTTTTCCAATTCACAACACATCAATATTTGCTATTATTATTGGATTTTAACTATTTTCCATTTATAATCTCATCTGATGTTGTTCCAATATTTGCAAGATCATACACATTACTTGAAGGTTGACTATAGACTAGTTTGGTGCTAGCAAGGGGCAAATTTTCATCTAATAATGGTGCTAATTCTTGAATTGATACATTGTCAAATGTGAATTCTTCAAGTTTATCCAACTGGATTACACCATCAAAGGATTCACTTAAGGCTCGGTTAATATTTTTATCCTCTGTTATGATATAAAGGGAAATGTCTTTTTTAATTTCCTGGAATAGGGGAATTAATGACTTGGATTCAGTTCCCAGAATAAGTAGATCTGCCTTATTTGTGAGTACGATATCATACACCTCTAGTAAGAACCCAAGCTCCAGATGGGTGGGAATTATCTTACTAGTGAATCCACTGTGGACAATGTCTTCAAAATTAGCCGAAGATAATGTCTGATTATTAATTATCTCTGCAATCTTTAGATCTCCCACTTCTTCTCTGATCTTATCCTGCAATTTTGGTAGTGCTTCGAGTACATTTTTGCTGATGATATCACCTGAAAAAAGAATGGCCACTCTTTTTCTCCTAATTCTTCTATACAAATCAGCCAGGATATTCTCAATCAACTAAATCATTTGATTACTGGAGTTAGATATCTTAACACTTATGATTAAAATTTTGTGTAAAGCCAAATACAATGAATATTTCCACTACTTACCGTAATTTCTCTTTCTACCCTGATAACTTCTGATAGCACGTAAGAGATCAACCCGTCTTAGAGCTGGCCACATAACATCCGTAAAAAACAGTTCTGAATAAATAGATTGCCACATCAAGAAGCCAGAAAGCCTAATTGAACCAGATGTTCGAATAATCAGATCTGGATCCGGAAGACCGTTTGTGTAGAGATTTTGATCAATTATTGTCTCTGTAATCTGATCTACATCCAGCTTGTTTTCTTTCACCTGTTTGGCAATTCTTTTTACAGCAGTAGTCATTTCTTCTCTACCTCCATAGGCTAAACAGACATTTAGTACATGGTTCTCATACTTCTCAGTCTTTGTCTCAGTCTCTTGGATCTGTGCCTGGAGGGATTCAGGTAATGCCTCTTTATCTCCGGAATATCGAATTTTCACTCCGCGGGAGTGTACTTTCTGGTCCTCCCGGATTCTAATAGTACTTTCCTCTGCCATCTGCATTATGGTAGATACCTGCTCAAGATCCCTGGTAAAATTCTCCGTGCTGAATACCCAAACACTTACTACTTTTACATCAAGATCCCATAGCCATTCCAAAACATCTTCTAACTTTTGTTGACCTCTGAGATATCCTTTTTCCATTGGTATGTTGATTGATTTGGCAAATCTCCTGTTACCATCTAGGATTATTCCTATATGCTTTGGAAGATTATCCCTGTCTAACTGTCTGCACAAGGATTTCTCGTAAATCTGATAAAATGGTTTTAGAATAAGTCTTTTGAATACCAAGGGTCTTCTTATTCAATATTTATTCAATTGGCAAAAAGGTTTGTAAATTAACATTTGAAGAATGCTCATTGTCATTTACTTATCTAAAATATCTGCAATATTCTTGGTTGCATTGGTCATCTGATGAAAGAGTAGACCAAGTTTTGCATCGTTGGATGCGGATGCAGTGAGTACAGCATTTGCTCCTGCTGCCATCGTAACCACAACTCCATGGGCACCTTCAACCATGATCTTACCCAATACTCCTTTACCCAGTGTCGAGGCTATCTGATCTCCCAAACTCAGCATGGCTGCAGTCATGGCTGCAACAATGGTCTCTTCGAAATTTGTGGGAAGTTTAGATGTTATTGGTAACCCCTCAACAGATACAATTGCTAAGGCCTGAATCGATTTCATATTAGTCTGCATTTCATCTAATATTACGATTAATTCCTTAGTTCTTTCGTCCAAACTCACGTCAAACATTTCTTATTTTCCTCATCTTAGTTTAGATATTATTAATAATAAATAGTTCTATTACTTCTCGCCTATAAAAATCTATTTTTCAGAATTTTGAGTGAACCCTTGTCATTTATTTGTACATTTTTACGAAATTAGTAAGGTCTGTAGGCGCGCCCAGTTGAGAATCCAATAACATCCTATCCCATATACATGTCATGGGATCCCCAGACTCTTTCCATCAATCCCAGGGCAATATCCATATTTTCATTTGTCTCAGCACTTATAGTTGGGATTTCACCAAGTTCCTCCTGAGAAATGATTAATTCAGTTACTCTTCTTGAGAGATCTGCATTGAGAACCGAACTATCCTGAAGTAGATCATTATAGATGAAATCCGGATTTTCAGTCCATCCTGATATCTTTTCCAGATCTTCAGGCTTCAAAAGATCAGCTTTTGAAATCACATAACTCATTGCGGTTTGTAATCTGTATTGAATTGAAATTCCAAACAACATTGTCGAGACAAAACTTGATGCGGATTTGGCAAGTACTGGATCTATCAAGAACAATCCTGCCATTTGGTTACCCCTTGACAATTCATCAATTATTATTATACCACTACTTCTGAAAGCCATCACCTCAATCTGTCCTGGAAAATCAACCAGCAGAAATTCAGGACTCAGATCCTGGAGTTCCTTTTGTATCTCATCCATTGCAATTGCCACATGATCCATCGCCACAATAAGCCCGCCATTTGGGCCAAGTTCATATTTATCAACTATGGCATCATAATCAACATAAGTTCTCACATCAATATCTGGAGAATAAGGGAGTCGTACCACTCCTGGATCCAGATTCAGAGTTGCCACATCGAATTCGGCAAGATTCATCCACTGATGTAGTGCGCTGGTTATATGGGATTTGCCACTTCCCGCAGGTCCAATAATATATCCAATATTCATAATTTCACCAATCTGAACTATAACAAGTACTCTCCAAATCCATTTAATAAAAAGAATTTCTTCTTTATTCTTCAAGAATATGTAGTTAATGATTCTAAAACAGCTTTTGTAATATTCACCAAGGCAAAATATATTTAATTTCATCATCAGTATTAATTCAATGGCAACTGCTCTGCAGATAGATATACTGAAACAGATCTACAAATACTGGGTGACATATGATGCCCCGATTCAAATTGATAAGATAAAATGCATAATATCTCAGGATGAATTGACCAATGAATTGAAGCTACTAGAGGTCAGTGAGCTGGTCAATAAGGAAGGATCCTCATATTCCATCACCCTAGCCGGTCGTTCCAAATTCTCAGTGGTACTGACAGGTGGTGTGTATGATCTGATCCATCAGGGTCATATTGTCACCCTGACTGAAGCAGCTAGCCATGGTGATTTTCTGATAGTTGTGATTGCAAGAGATCTGACTGCTCACAAAAGAAAAAGATTACCATTTCATCCCGAAGAGGACAGGGTTAGCCTACTAAATGCTATAACAATGGTGGATGCTGCAATTTCTGGTGATGAGATTGATCACATGCGGGTGGTTCGTAGAATAAAACCTGATGTGATTGCACTTGGTGCGGATCAAGATCATATAGAGGCCGAACTGAAAATTGAGATAAAGGATCAAGGTTTTCCAGATACAAAAATTATAAGATTAGAGGCTGAATATGAGGGATTGGCAACTACAAAATTGATTAATAAAATAATTGAGAGAAATTAGATCTCTATTCTCAACTGATCATCATCATCCACATTCCATTGCCCACGGATGAACTTATCCGAGACAATCTCGATAATCCCTTCTGAATGAGATGTTTTCAGTGGTCTAACCGCCACACATTGAAGTGAGGTGCCATTTTTGTGAAGGATAATTCTGATGACTATTATATCTCCAACTCTCTTCTCACCATTGTAGAGGTTCTCATAAATATCTCCGGATTCAAATGCCTCATCTATAAATTTACTATTTTCCAGTTCAACTTCTAGATTCAAAGTCCCACAAAATGGAGGATTTGAAAAATATTTTTGAAATATATTCGAATAAACCGGTAGAGACATGAATTTTTGACCCCTACCCAATCCCGAACGTAATTTACCCTCAATCATTTCCGTCATTGATACTTTCAATTCTCTCTCAAATCATTGAGTGTTTAAACGAAACTTTAGTGACATGGACGCATTTACAACATCACTCTCAGTTCTTTCAATAGTTATACGGGCAACATCGATCTTCTTTCTCAGATTGGAGATTATTGATTTAGAAAAATCCAGACTAACAATCAGATCATAAATGACCTGCATACTCCTCAGTAACTCTTTTGCCTCATCAACTTTATTCAAAAGTAGTCTATTGAGTATAATTCTCCTCAACTCACCCAGGACATCGGCCAAACCAGTTATCCACATCCAGGATGGCACCAGTAAATCACCAGGTCTGGGTATGGCATTGCCGTTTATTATAGAATAGAGTATCTCAAACTCAGCATACTCCTCAACACCGGCATTGGTGAATCTCCATGAGGTAAGGTCAACCACATCCACTATATCATTGCTGAGAATTTTCATCAGATCTCTTGCCTCCACCAGATTAGCTGTCGGATCCTCACCTTTTACTATCCTAGCAATTCCCCTACCACTGGTGCGATTCAATTTTCTATTAGTTGCAATTATGCCCTCGCGTTTGGAATCTATATTATCTAATTCAGCTGTTATTTCTTTAATGGTCTTCTCCAAATTATCCATAAACCCTAATTACTTGTGATTTTATAAAATATTACGAAGAGGTATGATAAAAATTATGATAAATATTCTTAATGATTTTATATTTTTATTATCGTTTAATGCTTCTGCTCTCTTAGCCAGATATTACCCTTCTCAACCTGATCCACATGGAAACAGGCAACATAGTGATCCTCAGTCACAGTCTCAAGATTTGGTCGGGTTTGACAAATTTCAGTTGCATAATCACATCGTGGATGGAATCTACAACCCTTGGGAGGATTAATTAATTGAGGAACTGCACCTTTAATGGTTGCCAACTTACCCCTGCCTGATTCAATTGAAGGGATAGAGCTTAATAACGCTTGAGTGTATGGGTGATGAGGCTCATTAAATATTTTTTCAGTCGGTCCACTCTCAACAACACGTCCACCGTAGAAGACATGCACACGCTCGGTATTTTCCGAAACCACCCCAAGATCATGAGTGATTAACATCATTGATAGACCCATCTCTTTTTGCATATCTGCAATAATTTTGAGTACCTGTGCTTGGATGGTTACAT
>DAOUUM010000136.1 GCA_030668165.1 Candidatus Heimdallarchaeota archaeon | reverse complement strand
GAATTCCAAATATGGAACATTACAACTTGAAGGAGGATAATCTATTTTTTATAATTTGTTAACTTGGAAATATGAGAATTTCAAACACAATGGATAACTCACGATATCCACTAGCCCCTTCACAAATGTTTTGGGGAATACTTTTCTTCCTATATTTCCAGCAGCATTGCAATCTGCATTCAGCTCAATTCCACTAGAACTTCTGAATAAGCCTCTTTTTATCCTTCTACCTAAATACTTCTTGTGTTTCCTTAACTCTTCATTATCCAGAAAACTACATTTTGAGGTATAACTCTCCTCGGTTCTTATCACCCTGATTCCAGCATCTTCTGCTTTGTATTCGATTTTTCTCAACAAATTCAAAAATGGTATTCCAACGAAATTCTGATTATTTTTTTTACCAATTCCAATATTTTGTTTCCAACCCTCATTATATCCAATGATAACAGTATCAATATTATCAACTATGCATCGATCGATGAATATTCTGCTGGCTTTGTGGATAAAATCCTCCATTTTCTTATATCTCTTATCCAGTAAATGGTCCATCTTTGTACCAGAATGGATAATTTGTCTTTTATAAATACTGGATAATTTACCTTTTCTCTTGTTAAACCAGCGATTGTAGGACTTGATCAAAGTACCCTTGATTATCAGGGGTTTACTAATATTAGATACTGCTGTTATGAGATTATTCACACCAAAATCAACTGAGATAATATTATTAACCGGTTTTAAATTTAGAACTTCCTTCTCATATACCAGTTCCAGTAGAAAATTACTGCCTTTTGGAATAATCCTGGCCTGATTGATCTTGCCACTCAATCTGGTCTTAATCCTCAGATCCATTACTCTGGGAAACTTAATGAAGCCATTTTTTAATTTCACTTGTTGAGAGGTGAAGTAGAGAATATGAAAACCAGCCTTTCTCTTGAAACCTGGAGCTCTTGGTATGGATTTGAATTTTTTAGGATTCTTCTTGTATGATTTCAATGCCTGAAAATATGATTTCCAGGATTTAACCAGAGATTTGATAATTTGCTGTGCTGTCTGCGCAGGTAAGGCACTGTAATCTGGATGACACTGCAAAATATTGATCATCTCGTATTCTGAGGTGAAATATTTGCTATCTAGCTGTTTTTTAAATATGTAATTTGTATGATTGTATAGATTTTTTGATTTATGGGAGAACTGCATGAGGTTGAAATTTGCTTGCAACCAGATCCGCTCAGTTCTATGAACCATATATCAATTATGCGTTCATAGTATTTGAATCCTTAGCACACTGCATTAAAAGTGAAAATAATGGAAAATTGAAATACAATTTAATTATATTTTAATTTAATTAACATTTTCAATGATTCTCTGGGCAGATTCCTTTAATTTCTCTTCGTTGGCAGATCCAAAACTAATTCTGAAGTGATTATTCCAGGCTGAGCCAAATTCCGATGCTGGAACCATCACCACCTTGGCCTTGTCGAAGGCTTCCTCAACAAATTCCTCACCAGGATTATCAGATGAATATTTCTCAGAATCAATTCTTGGAAATGCATAGAATGAACCATGGATGTCTGGTATAGTAATACCAGGGATTTTTCCAAATTCACGTACAGTCACATTTCGTCTGCTCTCCATGGTATCTCTCAGAGTTTTTCTGAATTCCATCTCACCATCACTTCCCATGAAATCAGCCACTGCATATTGCCATAGAGATGGTGGATTGGCCACCATATACGGATGGATCTTTGCCAGTGGTTTGATTATATCATCGGAACCCACAGCATATCCCAGACGCCATCCAGGTACACAATAAGTCTTGGAAAATGAGTTAAGGGTAAGAGTGTGCTCGGGTGCAAATTTTGCCATGGGTGTGTGTTTGATTCCATCAAAAGCCATAAATTCATACACCTCATCGCTGAACACAACTATATTGTTGTCTATTGCAATATCTGCAATCCCTTTCAGAACCTCATCTGTCTGAATAGTTCCAGAGGGATTTCCAGGGCTATTAATAATGATCATCCTGGTTCTGTCATTTACAGATTCATTAATTTTATCCACATCAAGCTGAAATTTATCAGTCATGGGTACTGATTTGACCACATTTCCAGCCATTGCAGGTATTGTGGGGTAGTACACGAAACCGGGATCTGGCACAATCATGTTTTCTCCAGGGTTACTGTAGGCAAAGAATGCACCAAACATTAACTGGGTCCCTCCTGCTCCCACAACAACACCATTAGTTGAGAAATCTAAATTGTAAACATCTGAGTACTGATTAACAATCTTCTCTCTCAAAGGTATTATGCCTGAATTCAAGGTATAAGAATGTGCTCGGGGATTGGATAAGTTATTTTTAACTGCCTCAATCAATCCCTCGGGTGGTTGAACATCTGGTGCACCGATTCCAAGAGAGATCACTCCTTCTAATCCTTGCGCTCGGGCAAACATTTTCCTGATACCTGAAGGTTGAATCTCATCCAACATTTTAGCCTGTTTAAAATCCATACGCGCCATTAATTTTTTTTGTTTTTTTAATTAGTGAATCTGATTATCGTAATTAATTTATTCTCGCTTCAAAATTGATCTTTTTTCTAAAACTGGATACATCAACTCTATAATAAAAATAGCTATCATAATCCACATGGTTACGGCACTGGCCATGAAATAACTACTCCTATCAAATGTCCACTCACTTTTGACAGCAAACGATTTGATATAGGAGAGTGAGGTATTCCAGGAGTAGAATCCATAGAGAAAAGTACTATCATCATCAATTGTGTAGTTCCAAACAGTCTCTGAGTTATTGGAAATCATGGCGTAATCAGAACCTGCAATGTACATGGCTATATATGCGAAATATTCATCCTCCATCTCTATTCTGGTGATATTGTTGTCCCCAAACTCATTTATCATGTCCGAGATTTCTGCAATTATCTCATCAGAGACAGAATCATCAATCTCCACCACAAATCCCTCATAGGGAATATCACTTTTTGGCAGGGTATACTGGATTTCCACACTGGTTTCCTCAGGTACAATATAATTCTGCTTACCCACAAATTTTAGGCTCTCGCTGGTCACATAGACCTGATTGCTGGATGAATCTGAATCTGTCCAGCTCTCACCCACATAAGTTCCGGTATAGTATGACGAGCTTATCAGTAATGCAATGATAATCAATAGCTGCCAATCCCTTCTCTTACTAACCAAGGTACCAACCAAATGCTTGATTTTGTTATTTATTACCACAATGGCATTAAATAGGATCTGGATCCTTAAAATAAGGTAGACATAAATCATAGCAAATTTGAATCTTCTGACTTCAATTGGCTCATCCACCTTTTCCTTTTCAATATTTATACTTACCAGATTAAGTGGAACTGGATTATCTGCAAATTCATTTAGCTGATCATTCAATCTTGCTTTTTGATTCTTAAAATCACTTATTCTTGAGCTCAGATTGGTTTTACAGGCACTCTCATAATCTATGGCCACACTCTCTTCATAGGGATTCTCATAGTATTTGGTTCTGATATATATCTCCTTGAGAAAGGGCCTTACAACAAACCACAGATACCAGATAAATACAGTAGCGTGGAGAAAGAAGTTAGATACCGGGGAATTAAGGGTATCTGATCCAAAGTATGTCGTTCTCTCCTCAGCTGTCCAGTTAATGAAAAATACCTGAACCCCTGCAATGGGATCTGAAATTCTGGTGGCTATGAACAATCCGGCTATAGTTATACTGAACAATGAATTACCAGTCAAATCAAATACGAGACCCATGCTTATGTCATAATATCTGTTATCAAGGGGATAGAACAGGGGTAGGGGTCCAAATGTGATATCCAAAAAGATATGGGTCAACCACATAAATGCAAATAATTTGATATGTCTTAGCCTAGTCTCATTCAGATCGGTGTATCTTTGGAGAACAAGCACAATGAACATAATTAGCAAGGGGAATATGAATGAATGACTCCAGGTCCTGTGAACAGGTAAAAATAGATCCAGGTCCGGAATAACTCCCCCAAGTGAAAGAACAAAGAATAATATCGGATTATCTTTCAATTCCTTTCTAACTTTTTTTCCTGTGAAAAAATACAAAATAAGACTAGAAATGGCTAAATGTGATGTGCTCCACGTCATAAATATCTTCCCTTTGTGTTTTAATCCTCTTTGTCCTCTTAAAAGTTTCTGTTTTATTTAGGTTACCAAGCAATATAAGAGAAATAGAGCTTGTGAGCCCAAAATTTATATAATTTACTATTTTTGCTAAAGTGATTAAACAACTTAAATCAAGCCTTAAGTATAATTGCTCAATGTATATTTTTTAAGTACTGATTCATTTCTTGTATCGTGGATAACCTAATTGAAAAGGTGAGTTTCAGATTGTTTGAGGAATCGGATTATGATGACGTACACTCATTGTGGATCCGATCCGGGTTAAAGTTGAGTCTCTCAGATAACAGGGAAGAATTACTTAAATTTGCAGAATTTAACAAAGATTCATTTTTCTTGCTCATACACGATGGTGATATTATCGGTGTGGTATTTGCTGCATATGATGGTCGCAGGGGTTATATCAACCATCTAGCGGTGGATCCCAAATTTCAGGGTCATGGTTTTGGAAAATTACTGATGGATAAATCGATGGAATTTTACAATTCTATCGATTGTGTGAAGGTCCATCTCATGATTGAGAAGGACAACTCACAGGTGATCAAATTTTATAATAATCGGGACTGGCACATTAGGGATGATTTAATCCTGATGACAAAAACTCTGAGAGAAAAATAATTAGATTGCTTCTTGTTTAATTCCAATAGACCTAATTCTTTCAAATCATTTTTATAATCAGAAACAAATTTAAATTTGAAATATTTCCATATATCAAGGTTTACAGAATGAATAAAATAGATATCCCTCCAAATGTTCTGACGATTCTGAACAGAATTCATCGGGCTGGATTTGAAGCATTCATAGTTGGGGGATGTGTGAGGGATTTTCTGCTCGCTAGACAGATTCATGATTGGGATATAACTACCTCTGCAAAACCAGAGGAGCTCAAAAATATCTTCTCCACATTTAAAAGAATTGAATTCGGGGAAAAACATGGTACTATTGGAATTTACATCAAAGGCCAAATATATGAGATAACCACCTTTCGTGAGGAATTTGGATATTCTGATGGACGGCATCCCGATCGAGTTGAATTTATCACATCACTTAGAACTGATCTGTCAAGAAGAGATTTCACTGTCAATGCATTGGCTGCGGATATATCCGGCGAGATAATAGATTTAGTGGGTGGTATGGATGATATTGAAAAAGGTCTGATCAGGACTGTTGGAGAACCCATCCAGCGTTTCACAGAGGATTCTCTACGGATGTTAAGAGCGGTTCGATTTTCTCTTCGATTGGGATATGAGATCGAGATCAATACCCGCAATGCAATTCACGATAATGTGAATCTTATGAAAATCCATGATTTGGCCAGGGAGCGAATTATTAGCGAACTGGAGGAGATTGTTTTGTATGGTGCCAAATCATTTGAATTACTTAATGATCTGGGCATATTAAATACGATATTTCCATTCTTTAATGATTCAACTGTAATTTCTCCCACCTTAACGGCATTAATTAACCTCGAAAGTAATAATTCAGATATATTCTTTGCTGTTTGGTTTCATTTTATTAGTCTGGCATCCAGTGGACCAAGAAAATTCTTTGCTAGTGTTTTCAACTATCTGAAGGGAATGAAAAGGACAAAACAGCTGATAATCAGGCAATTGTCTCTGAATGCATTAATTCCAGATGAGATATTCAAAACTGATTCCCGAAATATAGTCAATTTCTGGATTAATCGGGTTAGCAGGGAGCTTAACAGATTTCCAAGTTATGATCATATTAATTTCGTTTCCGACCTGGTGACTGTGAATCAGGCATGTTATCCAAGCCTTAACTCAGATGAAAGGGATAATTTTACTAAGATGCTAATAGATTTCACCTCCATTGATTTACCAGAACTTAATGGTAAGGATGCTATTGAACTGGGATTTGAATCCAAATATATTCTTGACATACTTGAATATTGGAAGATATTGAAATACAATGATCCACAGATAACAGGCAAACAACTCAAAGAACTGAGCAATAAATTTACCACTCCTACTATCACAATAATTGATGAGGAGAGATACCTCTGTGGAGAGAAGATGAAATTCACTGAACTATGCAATCAATTCTTGAATTATTTCATTAATATTCAACTAAATCTCTCAAGTAACTTCAAAACTCTGCAAATATTAGTCGCAACCCTAGATGAACTAAAAATATTCAAAATTAGGAATAATCATGGGGTGATTCTGGTACTTCTAGATCAGGATGTGGAGAATGGCAATTCATTAAACCAAGCAATTTCAACCTTTATTGGTGAGAAAAATGAATACGTGGTTGATAGAATCAAGGATATTGATAATCTGAATAAACGAATTGGTGAGTGGAGCATTAAGCATGCGAAAATAGTGATAGTTTCTGATAATTTTGAAAAGAGCAGTATCCTAATGCCTTGATTCAGGCAAATTTCCAGTTCCATCCATGTTTCTCGATTATTTCAATCACTTTCTTCCTGTCGGCTGATCTCGTTCCCTTCCTATCTATCACAAATATTTTATCATCTGCAATTGTTTTCTCATACATCTGTACAATTATTTCCTCTGATATATGTTCATGATTGTATTTGGGTATCATATGTCCAGGCATGTACTGTCCCTCATCCATCAACATGTTGTGACGGGCGGTGTAATGTGTACCCCCGATACCGATCATTGCCTGTTTATATCCGTTATTCACTTTTTCTTCTGCATAGATACCCACAATATAAGCAATGACCTTGGCTACTAGAAAACAGGCCCTTTCATCCCTCCACTGGTCAATCGTTCCCCCAACTTCAAGGAACAGGACCGGTTGTTTTAGTGCTGATGGTCCATGGTGTGTTGTTTCCATACCTATCCAGTAATCGCCGTAATATTCATCCTCTGATACAAGTTCTTTCATCTTCTCATGGGATTTTATCAGGGCGTATGAGGGTGCGAGTGACAACTCATTATCGTTTCCCCCGTATGTAGTCTTTGGACCGTAAATCCCGGTGGTATGGCAGGTCAATGTTTTGATATCTGCAGAGGAAGAATGTTTTGAGGCAAAAATAACAAGCTCACAATCCAGGTAATCGGCAAGATAATCACTAAATATCTGATCCTCTGGAATTGTTAGAATTACTGATTTATCCGATACCAATAATTCATATCTACCAGTTGGCCAGTCTTCTGGTGACTGGAATGACTGTTTCTTATAATTGTTCAAGTCTAGCAATGATTTCTTCATATTCAATCCAGCAACATCAAGATTGGATACAATGATTATTACTGGTGATCTAATTAGTGTCTTGCTCATATAATCCCTAAGGTATTACTTGTTTTACAATAAATTCAGGATCAAAAGGGATCAGG
>DAOUUM010000538.1 GCA_030668165.1 Candidatus Heimdallarchaeota archaeon | reverse complement strand
GCCGCAAAAATTGCCAAGAAGGCACATGCAGAGAATAAATCCATATCTGAGATTCTAAGAGAGGACAAGATATTAACTGATGAGGAAATTAAGAGTAGCCTTGATTTGACTGGTATGGTTAATCTTGATAGATAAGATGAAATTATATTTGGATTTAATAATTAATTAATTTGTTACGGCATTAATTTTCTTAGTGTTCTTAGTTTTTTTCTTTCCAGATTTGGTCTTGAACATCTGATAGTTGTATATGATCCATAAAATCACCAGAAATACTGCTGCAGCAATGGTTAATATGAATACAAGAAGGTTCTGTGAGGTCATTGATCCAATATTCAACTGATGAATCGTGAGACTAATCAGACTGATAATGGTCAGATTCTGGATAATAATAAAGGTGGTTCTGCTCCAATGTTTGTAAACCCAGTTCTTGTATAATCCGGCAACTGTTGCTGTGAGCATGAAAAATCCAGCCCAAGATCCCATGGTAAATGCAAGTGCCTCATTATTCCAACCATCAGTCCAGCCCTCATAGATCCATGGATAGATACTGTACCAGTTAATCGTTTCTGAGTAGGCAGGCATCAGGGAGACAAATATAACATGCAATCCTATGGATACGGTAGCAGTTGTTGCCAAATCACAATGTAATTGTAACATTGCCTTACGGGATAGATTTTGCCTTTTTCTGTACCATTTGGATACTGAGGGGATACCGATTAAAAATGTCATTAAAAACAGGATTGACCCAAATACTCCCAGTATGGTAGCTATGGGATTATCTCCTCCTTCTGGTTCTGTGGGTGTTTTGAAAATCACTTTCTCTAGTATCGCAGTTGATAAGATAGCAAATGCAGTGTATAAAACTGCCCATAGAATATATTTTTTGTATAGTTTTTTCCGTGTCATTAATTGTATTCGGGATATAAAATAGATAAGAATATAGTTCAAATACATTTGAATATTATTGTTTCACCCCTACAAAATCAATTAATTCTTATTGTCAATCTAAATAGGATATAATTTTAATATTTCATGCCTAATTTTTTTATTTATTTATTAATTCTGCTAATAATTATTTTAAACATTTAAAAAGAATGTAGATCCAAATCCTTATTCATTTCAATTATATTGGATTTTCATGAGTGTGAATAGAAGACTTGCGGTAATTACTGGAGCATCTAGTGGCATAGGGGAGGTTTATGCAAGGAGACTGGCAGCAATGGGCTTGGACTTATTGATCACTGCCAGAAGAGAGGAAAAATTACGACGACTTAAAATGGAGCTGGAGGATGAATGTGGCATATCTGTAAAGGTAGTTGTTGCGGATCTATCCAGAAATGAAGACATCAGCAAGTTAGTAGACATAATCAATAATATAAATAATATTTACTATCTTGTCAATAACGCAGGTTATACCATTCTTGGTAATTTTCACGATGTTGAGATCCAACGTTATCGAGAAATGATGAAGGTTCACATGGATGCACCAACTGAATTCACTCACACAGTCCTTCCACAGATGATGAAGAGGGACGAGGGGGTGATAATAAACGTGGCATCAGTTGCTGGATTAACCACAAAATCCAGATTTAGTTTATATGGTTCCACCAAAACCTATATTGTCCACTTTTCAAAATTTATAAGAAAGATGCTAAATGAAACCAATATCATTGTACAAGCTCTTTGTCCAGGTTTTACCTATTCTGGTTTTCATAAGACAGAGGAATTCCTAATACACAATGCAGATACCTACAATACTATTCCTAAATTCCTCTGGTTAAGGGCAGAAGATGTGGTTGATAGCTCTCTCAAAAAATTATCAAGGAAAAGGGTAGTGCATGTCCCTTCATTGAGATATCGGGTAATTTTGAGACTAGTAAATTTAGGCATACTCAAGTTTTAATATAGCAACTATACTAACCAAAGGAAAAATCTTAATTTTAATTCATGCATAACTTTTTTATTTATTAAAATTTTTTTTGATTTTTTAATTTATTAATTCTGTCTCACTTCATGTTTGGTTATTATATAGAATTGACCCTCTTTACCAGTTACCATACCCAGTTCATTTTTACTGAAAGTATCGAGGCTATAGGCTCCTTTGGCCATCACTGGATCGATTACTCCATCCTGTCTCATCACATTCACCAGTCCGGATCTTTTC
>DAOUUM010000498.1 GCA_030668165.1 Candidatus Heimdallarchaeota archaeon | reverse complement strand
CCCCCTCATCAATCCTTCCCCCCGGAAAACTGATCTGACCCGAAGGTCTTTTCATGGACTGGGATCTCTGTGTGAGTAGTACCTGTGCAATTCCATCCTTGTCAAATATGGGAATCAATACAGCTGCCTCTGCTTCACCAAGAGATTTTCTCTCGTTGTTGTCTATGTGAGACTTCAATTGTTGCAGTACTGATGTTGTTGAAAGGGTCACCAAATAGTTATTGCATGGTCATAATTAATAATATAGTGATTGGGGATTCGATTTAACCTGAATATTTCTTGACCAGAATTACACTGCCAACAATTAATATTCCTGCAATTGTTGACAATATGATGATAGTTGTGGTACTGAATGCCTGATCCTGTATTGATGGCACGTAGATGCCAACCTGATATTCAAGATGTATACTGGATACCTTACCCACAGTGTCCTCTGATACTAGATCAACATGATATGTACCATTGACAAGATTGGAATAATCCCAGGTGTGGGTGTAGACATTATCTTCCAGTACCATCTGGCCACCCTCCAATGCTTCACCGGATTCAGTGGTTATGCTAATACTGACTGATTGTATACCTGATTGATCAGTGCTGCTCACCTCAAATACAACCGGTACCTTATCACTCAGCATGGAATTGTTCTCAGGTCCAGAATAGGAGATACTTGGTAGGTCATATCCAAATCCCTGTAGGTCAACCACAAAATCATTAGTTGATTGCTGAACTGTGATATTGCCTGTATACTCCATCTCCTGGTCAGGTGCGAAGGTGATATTTAGCTTGTAAGTGCTCTGAATACCAAGGTTGATGCTAGCTGCATTCAGGGTGAATGCGCCTGATATCGAACCCCATGAGACATCAATATTGCCCTCACCAAGATTGCTCAGAGTTAGCGTCATTGTTTTGCTCTCTCCTATGAGCACAGATCCAAAATTCAATTCATCAAGATTTAGATCCAAAAATCCCTCTGTGAGTGATGAAAGATAGAGTAGAGTGGAGGATATTCCCCTGAGAGGCAAATTCTCCAATTCATTGTCGTAATAATTATAAATAGCAACAAAATCACCTTCCGATTTGTAACTGCTCAAAAGGTGTTGTTTTGCTTTACTTGCCATATCAATTATATGTTGATCAGAATATTTTTGTCCCACCTCATTTAAAATTTTAAATATGCCTCCTCCACCTAGATAATAAGAGGTGGATCCTGTGTAACGTACGAGATTACTTTCTACCCTTTCTCCAAATTGGAGTTTGTTATCAATTTCCTCTCCATATAATCTCAGACTACGTGCTGCACTAATAACCGAGGAGTTAATTGAATTAACCATGTAATCATCCAATCGCATATAGTAATCAACGATACCAGCTATTCCATAATAGCTGCCTATCTCTCTATCGTTGTCCAGGGTACCATTTATCATCCAGGTATAACTTGTCTTGCGGATACCAGATTGACTGCCATTTAACCAATGAAATATATTTGTGGCGAGATCAAGATAGGTTGAGTTCATGGTATGATCATACAGATCAAGATAAAGTTGACCAATACCCGCTCCACCTGTGGAGTAACTCGTTGAGTAAAGATCTATGTATTGTTCAGCTGATTTGAATGATAGTTCCTGTTCACTCTCATTCCTCTGATGCCATATCCATCTTAGTGATTCATCAATGATTGGTTTGGACAAGGCAGTATTTGGACTATCCACCATTTGTTCATATTGTACCGCGACAGATGCAAATCCTGCAGATCCATAGCTCATCCCTGTAAAAGTCCCATTTAATGGGAGATAGTACATGAAATCATATCTTGGGGACCAGTAATTGTCATAGAGAATATTTGAATTGAACTCCCAAAACATGCCATTATCATGTGTTGCCAGATCATATATGCTCTGCAAACCCTTCTCTACCACTGTTTTGTGAGTATTATTCTCAGTGTGATTGTAGAGGGAGATGAAAAATGAGACAATACCAGATATCCCATAATCATAACTAAGATCTATCTCTGAGGTCAAATTGTGTACTGGCCATGTGGCGTGGGTAGTATTGATTTCTCCAGATTCTATCAATACATCTCCAATCTCCACTGCATTACCAAGTAATCTAGCATTCATGGTATCATCTATCCATAATGTATCTTCATCAATTGCATTTAAAAAATTATTACCAATACCAGCTATACCACCTATCAAACCATAATATACAAGAGAAGCATTTTCCGAATACGAGGGTAAAGCCCATGAATCGGTTGCTCTGGACTCTAGAATGGATACTGCCCCTTCAAATAAATCTGCAGAGGATGGATTATCTAGTTGATTTATCCGAGAGTCCATAGTGAGGTAAGAATTTGTGGGTATCACCTGAGTGCCCAAGATAAATATTATGAGTACCACAACTGATATCCTGATATATCTTAAAAAATTCACAATTAAGTATTAGAACTGTAT
>DAOUUM010000295.1 GCA_030668165.1 Candidatus Heimdallarchaeota archaeon | reverse complement strand
AATCCAGATGATGTCAGTTATTCTGATATAATCGATGATTGGAAGATAAATCCGTCTTATTGGTCCACAGCACTGGGAAGCTCAAGCATCATCCAATATATCGAATATTTCTTGTCATACATTGATACGGATACAGAGTGGACAGAGGATTTTGTGTTCACAAGTATAGCCACCATCCTGTTTGGTGTTTCAGATGCCGAGACTATTGATTTTATCGATGAATTATTTGATGGGGGTAATGCACAAAATGCAGTGGTAATGGGTGATAGTAAATTAATTCCTTTCCTACGTGGAGAATTCCTGCCAATAGGTTTTCCTTCCGAATTACGTGCATTTTATCTTAGTATGTACACCAATTCAAATGGATACTCCCTTGCTAACTCAACAATTGTGCAGGTTCGGTTGAGGACTGATCTTAATGAAACCGAGGTCGGAATTTTACTGGAATTTGTTACTGAATTTGTGGAGAATAAAACCTCAAATAATGAGTTTGGCTATTCAGTATTTTTTCTTTCCGAGATCAACTACAATAAAGAGAGGGGGGAACAGTTAACAGAGGAATTGCATGCAGTTGATATTTTTGCTCTGATATTTGGATTTATGGTGTTATACTGGTTGTTTAAGAATATGGCTCTTGCACTTATATCCGTGTTCACATCATGGCTTACCACACAAGTGGCTAAAGCGACAATAGTTAACATTCTTCCAGATTATTTTGTTATTACAGATGCTGGGTTTTCAATGGGGGCAACGATTCTTCTAGGTGCCAGCCTGAATTATGTGGTATTTTTTGTATATCGCTATCGGGAGGAGATTTTAAAGAATGATGCAGATCTAGCAATAGAAAAAGCCATGAAGACTGCACTCCATTCCATCTACATATCAGGGGTCGCAATATTCCTTACATTCTTGCCTCTCACATTTTCTAACTCGCCGATAATTCAGGGATTATCAGCCACCACTAGCTTTGGAATACTGATTGAGTTAATACTGATGTATCTTATCCTTCCTAGCTTATTCCTTTCCATTATTAGGTTCAACCGATATCTTGGATTGGGTATAAAGGAAAAGTCCAGGAATATAAAATTCAAGATACCCAAGATTTTTAATTATAAAGTCACACGATCCAATACCAAGAGAGTGATCTACCTATCCCTATTGGTTTCAATATTATCTTTAGTACTTGTTTTCAACAGTAATTCGTCAATCGCTATCAATGATTTTATTGGGGAAGAAGGACAGACAGGAGCTTCAATGCAGATCTTGTTGGAAAAATATCCAGATAATTATTTTTCACGAGTTATAATCAAAATTGAGACAATCAATCCTGTTATTCTAGAAGACAATGAAGAAATGAAACTAATCGATAAACTAACTGAATTATTAAATGATACCAAAGAGGCTTGTAATATAATTTCACCTGCATGGCCACTTGGCAAGAGTTTTAATTTCTCAGATAATAGTATAGCAGCAATTCCTATAGAAATTGCAAAAACTGTTTCTCGTCAGTTGATAGATGGTAATTCTTCATATATCGTACTTCAGCTAAAATATGGTGATACTAGTCAACAGACCATGATAGTGGTTAGAGAATTTCAAGAGATGACAAGGAATTTTGCAGAAGAATATCCAGAAATTATTAGTGCTGTGCCACAGGGATATCTTGTCAGTACCACTGATCAATCATTTGAGATATTGTATGATCTCCCAATTCAATTTGTAATAGCCATTGTACTGCTCACAGCATTTTTGTGGTACCAGTTAAAATCAGTATCAGTTCCACTAAGACTGGAATTTACACTAATTTTGGGTACCACCTATGCATTAGCCTTGGGAACTATTCTCTGGTTCCTCCTGTATCAGGATTCATTGAATTTAGTGATAAATATTACCGCGGTGATAACTTTACTGGGCCTAGGAACCGATTTTGACATCTACCTCTACACCAGAATTCAGGAGGAGCAGGAGGAGACACACGATCTGGAAAAGGCAATCCACAGGGCCATAGAAAAATCAGCTCCTGCAATAAAGGCTTCTGGGTTGGTAATGGCAGGTGCGTTTATGGGACTGATGCTTGGAGATCTCAGACTTGTCCAACAATTTGGTTTTATAACTGCATTATCAGTATTAATCGATATTTTCTTAATTAGAACTATTATTATGCCTGCTTTTCTTTTATTAAGAGAGAGAAAATCTAAAGTCCAAGTGAACGAGCAATGACCAATCTTTGGATCTCATTAGTTCCCTCATAAATCAGAGTTGCCTGTATATCTCTGTGATATCTCTCGAGGGGTAATTCTTTGGAGAAACCCATCCCACCATGAACTCGAATGGCCTCGGCAGTAATCTCCGATGCCGCCTCGGTGGTGAATGCTTTTGCAATACTACTCTCCATTGTGTGATTCATTCCTTGATCATTCATCCAAGCTGCTCTACGTGTTACCAACCTTGCAGCATCAAGCTTCATCTTCATCTCAGCAATCTTAAAAGATACTCCCTGGAACTTGCCGATAGACCTACCAAACTGTTCTCTCTCCTTTGCATATGACACCGCCTCATCAAATGCTGCTTGAGCCATACCCAAGGCTTGTGAAGCAATACCTATCCTACCAGTGTCCAAACTTTTCAGTGCTATCTTGATACCATCTCCCAGTTTACCCAATCTATTTTCTTTTGGAATTCTTACCTCATCAAAGAAAACAGCACAGGTATGTGATCCATGAAGACCCATTTTCTTCTCAGGTTCTCCAATTGTCATTTTACCACTGGTAATTTTTGATTTTTCAACTATAAATGCAGATATTCCTTTTCTTCCCAAATCTGGATCCTCAATAGCCATGACCAAAAATATCTCTGAGTGGGCAGCATTGGTTATCCATAATTTTTGACCATTTAGAATGTAATCATCACCCTCGAGAACTGCAACTGTCTTCAGTGCAGCTGCATCGCTTCCAGCCTCGGGTTCAGTCAGACAAAAGGCACCCAGTACCTTACCCTCGGCGATTGACGGTACAAATTTATTTCTCTGTTCCTCATTCCCCTCCCGATCGATTGCTTTGCCAACCATGGTGGTTACACTAACAATCACTGAGGTAGATGCGCATGCCTGTGCAATTTCCTCAAGTATAATGGAATAACTCATTGTAGAGCTACCAGATCCACCTATATCATCGGATATAATTGAACCGAGTAATCCCAGTTCTGCAAGTTCCTTGATATTTTCCATGGGGAATAATGATTTTTCATCAATCTCAGTTGCTCTTTGCTTAAATTTTGATTGAGCTAGATCCCGAACAATTTCCAGAATCATTTGTTCGTCATCACTTAGCTTGAAATCCATGATTCCAAAAAATCATGATTCCTTAACAATTTTTGCTAAATGTAAATAATAAATTGTAACAATAAATCTCTGTTAATAAAAATTAATGCATTACTGATAGTAAATCAGTGTTAACGTGGAGAAGATCTCTCTCAAGTGAGCGATGGATTAGGTCCATCCTCATCAGCTCATCTATCACTTTTGAGGCCTGGAATGGTGTGGTCCCCAGCATGTATTTCAGCTGGATATATGAGATCCCCTGTGAATGGGTCTCAAGAATCTTGAGGGCCTGATACCTGGGATCATACTTTGAGAGTGTATTGAAAACTAATAATCTCTCCTCAAATTCGTCCTTGATGTCCTCCATTTCAGCTATCTCATCGACCATGCTAAAATTACTTGATGTTTCAAGATCGAGATGTTCTTCTAGCACATCAATTGCGGTATCTCTGACAGATATTGCTTTTTGGAGTTCTTCCAATTCGGATTGTAAGTGTGAGATGATTTTTTCCTTATCATCAATCTCCTGAATTATTTCATTGAGTATCGATACTCGTCTGTATTTGAAATATTCTTCTGGATTTATATTTTGGGTGGTTGTGGCCAGATTGACTAGGTTGTCTTGAATAGCAAAAATTTCCAATAGGGCTTGATCTATTAATTCACTATCCTTATCCTGTTTATCTTTTATTTCCTGCATTTTATCATATAAGGAATTCAATAAGGTGACTCTTTGTTTATAATGTCTCCTCATTAACTGATTTCCTTCAATAATGAATTTTAGTACTACTTCATCAGTATATTGCATTTCAAGCCACCCTGACATAACCAAAACCAGATCTATTTCTTAGTTAGTCTAGTACAAAGATTCGTAGGGCGCTATAAAAAGGTGTCTTAACTTATATTTTACTTTTAATATATTTTGCGTATAATTATTCTAGGAAAACTATACAGTATATTATTTAAGTGATATGAAGAAATTGGATTTAAGGTCTTCTGGATCCAATTTGAGTTGACCTACTATTTGGTCGCTTTGATCGTCCTTTAAAAAGGCATCATTCTTTAGAGGCGATCCAATCCTTGATGCTTTTCTCTATGTCATATTTGGGTGAGAATCCCAGCTCTTT
>DAOUUM010000200.1 GCA_030668165.1 Candidatus Heimdallarchaeota archaeon | reverse complement strand
TCAATGCTCTAAGAGACACAACAGTACCCACTTTTTATGACCTGAGCTTCTCCAGTTCAACAGGCACTGGAGGAGATACACTTGATATCTACGTAGATGCTAGTGATGATTTATCAGGTGTTCAGCAAGTAGAGTACTGTTTCAGTGATGTGACGGACGCTTGTCTATTTGAGAATGAAATGGAGTATAATGGAAGCTTGTGGATTGATTCTTTTGATATTTCGCCCTATTGGATGGATGGGAATTATCATGTAGAAAAAATAACGTTGATAGATGATTTTAACAATATACTGACGGAAACTGATGTTGCAGGATCGATTAGTCCCATATTCACCATATTTGGAAATACTATGGGGGATAACACCGCACCAATTCTGAATGATCTGTATTTTGACAGAGCTACAGCAGTTCCTGGAGATTTGATCAGGATCTTTGCTGATCTTAGTGATGATATATCCGGTGTGAGGGATGCCTATACATCAGTCGCACCAGAACTTGGAGAGCCCATGTATACACAAAAAGTGGATCTATCATACAATGGCACATCTGACCTATGGGAAGGTAATATTACAGTCAGTCAGTTCTGGCCATCTAGCTCCATGGATTTCTTCTATTTTGAGATGAGTGACCATGCTGAAAACATATTTATTGAATACGTTATTGTTGGTAGTAGTGTCATAATCTCTGGAAACACTCTAGACAACACCGATCCAGAAATTGCGTATTATGGCTCTGATTTTGTTGCCTTCCTTGAAAAAATATCAGTACCGATCAATGAATCTGTCAAAATATATGTACCAGTTACTGATGATCTTTCAGGAGTGGCCAGAGTCAACGTGGAGGTCACGACAAGTGAGGACGGAGAACACGAGATAAGAAAATTTGATCTCGAATATAATAGCACATCTGGATACTGGGAAGGTTCTTTTCCCCTATCTGAATACTGGGAGGGGATGTATGTATTTGAGACAATTCAGGTTTGGGATGAAGTTAACAATTACAATTATTACTTAGATCTCAATGATGGGGTACTACCATATTTCTGTGCCTATGATCCCAATGAGGATACAGATGGAGACCTGATGCCAGATGACTGGGAGGTTTGTTATAGTTTCAATCCCTTGGATCCCAGTGATTGGAATGCCGCATCCGATGAGGATGGCTTGGATCCACTGGAGGAATTTTATATAGGATCTCATCCAAGAGTTGTAGATTCAGATGGGGATGGACTAAATGATTGGGAGGAGTACGCATATTTGACCACTTCGTTAATAAGGATTGATACTGATGGAGATGGCATTTATGATCCCGATGAGGATGAGGATGGTGATACCCTTGGAAACTTATTTGAATTAGATTTCCCCTTCGGATTATTACCAAATGATACAGATACGGATAATGATTGTTTGGACGATGGTTTTGAGGTTCAGTATGAGGGAACCGCTATAGATACACACCCTACTGTTTGGGATCCTTCGAATGGAGATTATGATTTAGATGGATTGAATCTGATGGATGAGGCAAAAGCAGGTACCAATCCCATGGATGATGATTCAGATGAAGATAGCCTGGATGATTATGAGGAGGTAATGATGTACAGATCAGATCCAAATAATCATGATTCAGATTATGATCTGTTAGATGATTATTTAGAAATTATTACTCTTGGTAGTGACCCATGGAGTAATGATACCGATGATGATGGACTCTCTGATAAATATGAATATGATTACTCAGAAAGCTATACGGCTGAGAATGGTACCTCGCAAACCGGATATATCGATCTATTACTTGCAGACACAGATGGTGACGTACTCAGTGATTTTGAAGAGGCTATGATTTTAACTAGTTTTCCATTCCTCTATGATTCGGATTATGATAATGTATCCGATTATGATGAATTCCATCTGTACGGTAGTAATCCATTGCAGGTAGACACAGATTTTGATGATCTTAGTGATAATTACGAGATACATATCAGTCATTCCGATCCAACTCTTGTAGATACTGATTCTGATGGATTGAACGATTCAATGGAAGTACAGTATCTTAGTGATCCCAGATCAAATGATACAGATACTGATGGAATAAATGATTGGGATGAAGTATTTGTCAATTACTCCAATCCATTGCTAGTAGATTCAGATTTTGATGGTCTTGATGATTTTACAGAGATGCAATATGGTTCGAATTCCACAAATCCAGACAGTGATAGTGATCTCTTACCGGATTACTGGGAATATGGTTACAGTCTGGATTCCACCCTTAATGATTCAGCAATTGATTATGACCTGGATAATTTGACGTCAATAATGGAGTATTATAATTCCACACATCCAAAGGATGCAGATCCCGATGCCGATAATCTCAATGATTATTATGAATTACTGAATGGAACTGATCCATGGTACTGGGATACTGATAATGATAATATCTCGGATGGAGATGAGGTATTAATTCATAATACAAGCCCTTTATGGGCGGATACTGATGGCGATAGATTATCTGATTATGATGAGATATTTATTTATGAATCTGATCCCACATCATACGATTCTGATTTGGATGATATCAATGATTATGAAGAGATAATTATCTATAACACAAATCATCTAAGTAATGATACCGATAACGATAATCTCACGGATTTTGCTGAGATTTTTGTATTATATTCCAATCCATTGCTTAATGATACGGATAGTGATGGTTTATCTGATTATTCAGAGGTATATGAGTATCTGACGGATGTGAATAATCCCGATACAGATTATGATGAGCTATTGGATGGCGATGAGATCATATATCAAACAGATCCGTTTGTACCTGATACAGACAATGATGGATTATTCGATGGTGCTGAGATAGAGCTAGGTGCGAATCCCCATCTAAATGATACCGATGCTGATTCTTTGTCTGATGGATATGAAGTGCATACACTCAATTCTAATCCGGTAAACAATGATACCGATGGAGATACCATGCCCGATGGTTGGGAGGCAAAATTCGATCTCAAAATACTTGTGGATGATACCAATGAGGATCCAGATGAGGATCTAGTATTTAATCTTGGTGAGTACTTGCTGGGCACTGATCCCACAAATCCAGATAGCGATTCTGATGGTTTTGGTGATGGTGTGGAGGTTGAGAATGGTACAGATCCCTTGGATCCAGAATCAACTCCTAATTTGGGAGATCAATTACTTGATGGGATTGCAAACGAACCCGTGTTAACAGCTGGAGCAATTCTTGCACTGATCATCTCAATGGTGGCAGGTGTGAAATCTTTCGGAGGAAAGCCCTTATAGGTGATTACTATGGTTACACAGACTACTCAAAAAGGAACCGCAGGAGCATTTATGGTTATTGCCATCTTGCTTGGATCAATGGCTTATATCAATATGGATCTTAATTTTGATCCACTTGGTGATTTAGATGACAATTCAATATTTGTCGAAAGTAATACTGTATTTATGGGTCAGGAGGTAATATTCAACCTAAAACCAGCTATATTGAGCGCTCAGTATGGTATTAATTATTTCATGTGGGATTTTCATGATAATTCATATATTGTGGTATCGACACCGGAAGATATCAATGTGGCACATACATTTGAGAGACCAGGAGAATTTTTGGTATCAGTATTAGCTCTCCGTGGTAATCAAAGCAAGATATTCACCATTCCAATGACAGTTATCCCAGAACCTCAAGTAATTACTATTGATGCCAACGCAACGGATGTTTTAGAGGATGAGAATATTGTTTTCTCTGCTTCTGGATCTAGTGAATATACACCAATTTTGAATTTTCTATGGGAGTATGGTGATGGAGCAACAGGATTTGGTGCTATCAGCAATCACAGTTACAATGAAGAGGGAGAATACGCAGTCAAGGTGAAGGCCTATACCAATGATACTCTGATTTACACACAGTATATGGACATAAATGTGACCAATCAGATTCCAGATGTTAATATCCAGTTATCTTCATTCTCACATGATGAGGATGAGGTTGTATCTTTCACAGCTGGTATTATTGATGGAGAATCTGATATTACATCCATGAAATATATCTGGGAATTTGGAGATGGACTGATGGGATCTGGCAAATATGTGGAGCACATATACACCCAAGATGGCAGTTATGATGTACTTGTCACTGCTATGGATAATAATGGTGAGATATCCACTCATTCAGTAAATCTTATTGTTAATAATAAGATCCCTCAGATTAATGAGATTTATCATTTACGTGATACTTATATCGAGGGACAAACGATTACTTCATTTGCCAATTTCACAGATTCTGAAAGTGATTATGCATTTTTAGAGTATGATTGGACTATTCCAGGTGATGGGTTCGAGGTTTCACAACCAGTGTATCAAAATGGTAACATAAGTATTGATCTTACTATCAGAGATGATGATGGGGCCAGTGCCAGCGGAACTAGTGAATCAATTGAAATAATCAATTTGAATCCTTACGCAAGTCTTCTATCTGCATATTCCAACTACAGTCTAGAATTTATTATGTGGGGTTCGATTGATAGTACTGCCAATATCACTCTTTTCGAAAATGGAGTTGCAGCAGATAATTTCAGTATCACCAATATGGATGAATACAGAAACACATCAAGATTATTGTACACACTTGATGGATTGCATCAACCACTGGATGAGTACTGGGATATTCTTATCAATATGAATAATACAATTCCAGTATTTGATACCTATGTTCAGGTGACTTTTATCTCAGATCAAGAGCCCTTCACAACCATAAATCACTGTTCCAGTGATTCTGATGCTTGTGTATCAGATTCTTATAGATTACCTATGACACCAATTGATCGGGGATTACCGGTTACCTATAACTTCAATATTTTTGATCCTGGAAATGATAATATTAACCTGTACATGGATATTGGTGGAAATCAATACTCAACATTCCTGCAAACCACTTCTTATGGTCCAACTACTGGAATTGTATCCATCACAGGTTATCTCCCAATTGGACAATCTCCACAGGACATCATCTACTGGATAGAAGATGAGGATGGAGGAAGTTCCAGACAATACAATATCCCATTTGTGGATTATTTGCTGTTACCGAAACCAGCTGAGTTTATCGATGAGAGCACATGGGAATACTGGGGAAATCATATATCTCACTATGCTCCTGTGTCAGTTTTCAATTTTGGTGATGAATTTGAAACGAGTAATAACTATGAGTTCATGCTTGAGCCAATTCATCCTGATCCAGCTAGTCTTGAATACATTTGGAATTTCGGTACAGGTGATAGTAGTATGGAAAAATATCCCATGTATATGTATGAGTTCAAGGGTGAATACTTGCTCTGGGCAATTATCATGGATGATTACTATGAGCACGTTGAATATAAATTTATCCAGATTTCTAGTCCAATCCCCGAATTCACGCCGTTGATTAAGGGGGTACCCACAGAGGGAAATCTCTTGACATTCATGGCATCTGGATTGGCAAATAATGGCCAATTAAGGTTCTATTGGGATTTCGGTGATGGTACATATGGTTTTGGAGAGAGTTTTGAGCATGCATATACCAATCCAGGCAATTATTCAGCTATTCTGAAAATAATTGATCGTTACAATGAATATGATACTGTGGAGATGCTGGTAGTAATATTAAATGCTCCTCCAATAATTGAAGGATTAACCTCATCGCTGGAGGTAATTGAAGGTAATAATGTCATTCTCATTCCCCAGATCACAGAAAGTCCCCTTGATATGCTTGAATTGGAATATGTATGGTTAATCAATGATATTGAGTATAATTCAAGAACAATATGGACACAGACAGAATTATCAAAAAATAATGGTTCTCTGATTGTCTATGATAGACAGGGAGCTAATGCTACTTTTGAATTCACTTTCAATGTGACCTCAGTTCCACTTGAGATGACTATTCCAATTAGATCCTATCTATATGGGGATCCT
>DAOUUM010000315.1 GCA_030668165.1 Candidatus Heimdallarchaeota archaeon | reverse complement strand
TCTGCTTTAAGGACCACAGGTTCACCAAATACTCCGTCCACACCATAATTTATTATCAGTTCATCATCAAGTTCCAAATTAAGAAAATCTCTTTCATTTGCTTGAATACCCACTCCAATAATACTGGATCCTACAATGTCTAAAATATCATCTAATTCCTGATCAGCATAGTCATCCATCCAAAATGCTCCTGAACTAAAGGATGAAATATTCACACCCAGTAATTCATATGTGATCGGGTTTTCACCAGCTTGAACACTACGATAAGTTTGCTGATATGTACTTCTTATGAATTCAGTTGTGCTCTCAATTCCCTCAATTTCTGAAATTCCACTAAGTGTACTAATAATGGACTGTGTGTGGTCAATATTTAGGAGATCAACCTCTATATTCATGTCAGCCCCGACTTCATACTTATTTTGCTCATCTACCCAATCATTCAGTGAAATTGCCACACCCGAGGCAAGGAAAGTTAAGAGGATGCTAGCAAACATTATAGCCATGAATTGGGTAGTTACAGTCCTTTTACTGTGTAAATTATGAATTAATAGTGAAACATAACGATTTGTGCCTGTAGTAATATTAACCAGCCAACTAATAATTTTCAAGAAATTATTTGCCAGCACCAGTGGTAGTGATATAATTAATAAGATGATATCTGCAAATCCTAATATAAACAGTAATTCATTGTCCAAACTGCCAAGGGATACATTTTCAAGTATAATCCATAATAGTAAGGTAATTGAGAATATAACAAGTGGTAATTGCCATCTCTGCCAAAATGGAACTATCTCCACATTGTGATGATCTTCCGACCATTTTATCTTGTTCATATCAACTCTTCCCAGGAGACTGAAATTCAGAGATAATAGTATACCTAATACAGGGAGTTCCCAAATCCAGTCATCGGGGATGATAAGTGATATATCATTAAATTTGAATTCCAATACACCACTTGTCCTCAATTCAGCAATTGTAATAGGTATGGATAATGCCATTCCAACGCCAGTGGCAATAACTGCAGATATAATGGTCTCAACAATCATAAATGAATTCGACTGAGCACTGGACACACCCCTGGTCATTATTACATAAAAAACCTGTTCTTTCAGTTTTTTCAACAATGAAAATGCAAAACTAAGCAGGTAAAACGAGACAAGAACAATTGGGATGGACATTAACGCTATTATAAATTTCAATTGTAGTAGATTTTCATCATAAGCTTCAATTATGTCTAATAATGGTGATGTAATGTCCAGAGAAAATATATTTTTACTTATCTGAATGAAGAATTCGTCAATTTTTATACCGATTTTCTCAATAAATTGCCCCAGGTTACGCTTATAGGTTAGAATATCTGTTTCTAACAAATTGGGAAAATTAATGTTAATTTTCGTTAGGGCGCGGGATATCCCCCATTTAAGGGCAACTCCACCGATTTCGGCAGTGATGGATTCAAATTGGTCGAATAGCTTCCAAGTTTGATCTTGATCCATATATAATTGAGTGTAAGGAGCATCTAACCCATTTTCGGTTGCATATACAAAATCAGTTTCATTGAATACCCAGATATAATCAACAGGCAATGAATAATTGGCAAAAGGATAGGAACCATTCACTCTGTTTGATATTGATTGTTCTATGAGAACAGAGATCTTTTCCCTTGAGGAAAATTCGTCGATGTCACTAACATCACTACTAAGGTGTTTTTCATTAACAATCAATATTTGGGGAGTAGTGCCATTGATAAAATCGTAGGAGAAACTGGGAAAACTACGTAGATATTCGATATCTGATTCGCCAAGATCACTGCTAATCACTTTCATTGTGTACAAGTATCTTGAAAAGTTTGTAATGGTGCTATTGGTTATTATTGTGAATTCCATCTGTAGTGATGTTTGATATGTATTTAGAGACAAATCCTCATTAATTATCCAATTATCAATTCCCGAATCTATAAAATTTGTCCATTTATCGAATTCTGTTTTGTTTGTTTGATGAAATCCAACATTAAGGGCAGTTGAATCCTGATTGTTTAGATAATTGTCCAAATTTGCCTGTTGGTATGAGCCAGTAAATAAAATGGTTTGTGAGATAATTAATGCTGCAATACTAATACCAACAATAGCCGTTAGAATATGGTTTTTATTAATCCTCAAGAATTTTGAAGTTATCTTGAGCGTATCTCTAATTGAGGTTTTGTTCTGGGGAAAGGGTGATTTCTTCCTAAAAATTAGTCTAAATAGGAATACCATTATCGTAAATGCAAATAGTATATAACTAATCATCTCGAAAATGCTCTGATTGGTGATTAAGTACACAATGTACATATTGATCGATAGAAGAAATAGAATAGTTAACCAAGATCTACTCCTCTTCTTGGTTGATCTAATTGTTTTCATCGATCCACTCATATTCTTCAGTTTATTTGAATATGAAACCCTTATAAGAATTTCTCATTTGTCCCTATATTCATTTCTCAAGATATTGAAAGAACGAGTTGATTTCTTAAAAATAGTATAATTATTAATTTTAATTTTAATTTTTAATTATTTATTATATTTGATTATTGTTTTTAATTTAGAAGAAGAAATCACCGATATAGGTGTCAATGAGGAATGCGTCTCCAGGGGTTGCGATTTCAAATTCGGTTATAGCGTAATTTGAAGCATCTTCGACGATTGTGATAGGAATGTATAGTCCCTCTTTCATGAAATAGGTAAATATACCCATTGCCATGTCAGGTGTTCCATCATAGGTGTAGGTGCTGGTTGTAGAACCAATAGCCATAACCCATCCAGGCTGTGCAAGATTTTGCATTGTTCCCTGATTACAAGCATCGTCAAAGAAATAGACGTGCTCTGTCTCGATCTGATCAGTTATGGGTTTGATCTCATCGGTTGTGACACCACGAAGATCAGTGGAGACCAGCATAGAAATCCCGACCCTCCTATCATAACTACCATGTCCAGAGTAGGTGATGACAACACCGTCACCGGGTTGTTCAATATCAGCTAACCATTGGAATGCTGCAAGAATTGCAACTTCAGTAGCTTCAAGATCTAATAGTAGATTGACTGTATATCCCAATCCTACTAGATAATCATTCCAGAAAATTGCATCATCATCAGCATAAGTGAGATCCGAGGAAGTTCCCTCATAATCACTGATTCCAATTACTACTGCATATCTGTTACCTGTAATGGTTGTTCCTCCGTCTTCAACTGGTGGTGGTGGTGGTGGAGTTGATCCTCCTCCTCCAGGACCATTACCTCTGGTAGCCAGTGTCTGCTCAGCAGCCACATTGACCATTGTTAGGGTAGTGATCAAAAGGACGAATACAAATAGTGTACCATATTTTTTATTCATTAAATTTCACCTTGGGGGGCGATAGTCGTATCGCACCGTGTTTGCACAGTTTTATTGATATTATTTAAAGCTATCGTGAATTTGTGATTTATTTTGATATCGAAATTATAGTTCGGTTAATAATTTACGTTTCTTATAATCTCTTATTAATTAAACTTCTTAACTAAAATAATTCCGGAATTAGTTGATCATAAAGATTGGAATATTATCTCTGTGTTGTACTCAAATCTGATCTTTCCATTAATCTCGTGTTTCTCAAATACTACCTTCAATTTATCAAGCATTGACTCGTATTTTTCATGATTCTTCCTGGGAACATATGATGAGGATAATAATCTACCTTTTATCCCCTCAAATTCAAATATTTGTACATTATCAATTTTCAGAATTTCAAACTCACTCTGGAATAATTCAGCAAGGATTGTCTTTTCTTTCTCTTTGTGATTAACAGATTTGTAATCGAGACCAAATTCAAAAAGCATATTCTCGTAATCGTGATTGAATGGAGATGAATTTTTCCAACTATTGTACAGAATAACAATATGACCATTGGGTTTGAGAATCCTTTCAAATTCATCTCTTGATTTTTTAATATCAAACCAGTGTAAAGCCTGTCCTACAACTACAAAATCAACCCGATTGTCTGCTAATTCTATCCTCTCCGCCGAACATCTGATAGGAATAAAATTACCATATGATTCTAGATCATCGATAGCAGCATCCAGCAGGGCCTCATTGGGTTCAATTCCAAAAACTGTGTTTCCATTATCCAAAAACATCTTGGATGATA
>DAOUUM010000098.1 GCA_030668165.1 Candidatus Heimdallarchaeota archaeon | reverse complement strand
CTAGATGGTTATAAAATTCATTGTACTGCTCTTCCTTGACCTCTTTTGGTGAAACTCTCCAAAGGGCAGTTTGTTCATTAAGGATATCTTCACCGAGTTTTATAGGAAATTCCACATAATTTGAGTATTTTTTGACGACCTCTTTAATCTTATAATCTGTTAAAAATTCATCTACATCATCCAAGAATTCGATTGTAATTACGGTCCCTCTATTTTCTTTATCTGATTTTTCAATCTTGAAAGTCTCAACACCCTCAGAGATCCATTGATAAGCATCTTCATAAGAGTCATATGATCTACTATTCACGGTTACTTTTTTGGCAACAAGAAAGGCTGAATAAAAACCGACACCAAATTGGCCGATTAAATCAGTTGTATCCCCAGATTCAAGAGAACTTGCAAATTCTTCGGTTCCTGATTGTGCTATAGTACCCAAATTTTTGATTAATTCCTCCTTGCTCATTCCAATACCAGTATCAGAAATTGTGATGGTCTTTGCCTCTGCATCTAATGAGATTTCAATTGCTAAATCCACACCTGGGTCATGAATAACATCATTGGTCAGTTGTTTGATTCTTACCTTGTTAAGGGCATCAGACGAGTTGGAAATTAATTCACGGAGAAAAATATCTTTTTCCTTGTAAAGTGAATTTATGATTATTTGCAATAGTTTTTTAGTTTCAGTTTGAAACTTAAACTCTATATTATTATCTGACATAACTGAATTCGGTTGGTATTTATTAAAAAATTTTATTTACATGACTGATTGATAATAAGATCTTTTAATGTAGATTATTACAATATTTACTCCTCCTAATTATCGATTGAAATCCAGTTATGTGATTTTATTCTACCATTCTTATTATTCAAGCGCCAAACATTCATATTCAGTTAATTCAGAGGATAATCTACAAACATTCCCAGTACATGGGTTCTACGCTAATATTGCGCATCTTTATATATAAGAAAATTGATTCATCAAAAAACTGTAATCTTAAAAATTCATTATTGCAAATTTGTGATTAGATCTCTAAGAAAAATGTATCTTGATATATTAACTTCGTAAAAATGACTTATCTTTTAAGTTGGCGCCCTTTATTCATTCCTAAATAGACCAAATATTTAAACTTCAGACCACCTTTGTTGATATTGTGGTTTACTGCATTTTTAATAATGATTATCATGGTACTTTACAAAGATATTATTGAAAGAAGCATCTATTAGGCGCGTAGCTAATTTCTCCATCATTTATTTAAACTTATCTGAGGCCTATTTGATGACTCTGAAGGGTGTTTGAAGTAATTCATAGAATTTAATCATTTCAAAGCTTATTAGACCTATATTTGAAATTCGTAAATATATATAGTTAACCAAGTTCAAACTAAAAAAATAATATATGTTATGTTCATATCACACAGAATATCTTAAATTTCTGACTCTAGCGTAGAAATACTTTTAATATATTCTGATTTCTATATGTTAGTTGACCAAGTAATCTGAAAACTCAGGTTTACAAAAGGTCAACAATCGCAAAAGGTGGAAAAAATGGCAAAAAAGAAAGTAGTTAAAAAGGCAAAGAAGACTGTAGAAATGCTTATCGTGCAAAGCAAGGTAAGAGACTTCCTTAAAAATAAGGGCGACTTCAATATTGGAAGTGATCTGTTCGAAGCAGTATCTGGAAAAGTTCAGGGATTACTCGAAGATGCAGCCAGAAGAGCAAAAGAGAATGGTCGAAAGACAATTCAAGCTCGAGATGTATAAAAAACACATTAATACTGTATAATCAAAGAACTTCAATAATTTATTAAAATTGGTATCAAGTTAAACTAATTTAGCCTATTTCAACAAAGTGTAAAAGATTGGACATGATACCAATTGCAGAAATACGGTATGTTATTGATAAATTACAGTTCAGATTAACTTTTCAATAACAACCGGTGTAATTTTACCGCTCACCTCAACAATTACAATTTATTGTAGTGAACAAGTTATGCTACAAATTTGTAATTAATTACCTCATATTTACAAATCGATTTACAGACCTTAATCCAATATTTTGCTATGGAAGCATATTCTTGTGTATAATAATATAACAGATCTGCAAATATTTTCATATTTGTGTCTATTTTTAAGTGAAGAAAATATATTTGTGATCATTTTAATTATAGTTACCTCATATTTTATAAGGAATTAATTACTATGATGATATATCGAGTTATAACTCAAGCTTAAATCATTGTTTGATGATTTATTTGCTGGCTGGGACAAGCAAATTATGTCAACTAAAATAGCTGTGTGCAGCATAGGAAAAAATCCAATCAATTTGATTCAGAATCTGATTGATTATGATAGTACTATCGACCTATCACTAATCGCAATGAATATATTGGATTATAAACCTCCTGAAATAGAAAATGTTGCAACACAATGGCAACGTTACGAGTTGAGAAATGTATTGAAGCAACTCGGAATTTTTGAGAATATATCGATCCCAGAATCATTGATTGATCTTCTAAAACAGAATGATACCCTTGATCTAGATGACGAGGATCTAACAATATCATCACATATTGATCAGATAGAAGCAAATAGTAAGGACCTGGTTACGAGTTACAATAATTTGCAAAAGGATACAAAATATGATAATGTTTCATTGTATCCACTCATTACAACCGAATTATCACTCCTAAGCTTTAAAAATAAGAAATATGCACCCCTCCGGTATTATTATACAACAGAGACACTATATGATGAAGCACTCAAAGAGGAGAATGGCAAGAAAAAGAGATCTGATAAAAAATTAGTAATTGAGAATCTGGATGAATTGAAAGATGTCAAATTTAATGATTTAGCCTATGATGCCATTAAAGAAGCAGACATTGCGATTTTTGTGGCCACAGATATAGTCTCACTTGGTACTCTAACATTTGCTAAGGAATTATTCAAGCAGATTGAGAAATTAGATGTACCCCTTGTTTTTCTCTCCTATTTTCAGGAACCAAATGAGGCTGAGAAGGAAATTGCCTCAGTTATAGGATTTGGTACATCCATTACCGATTTTTCCAAGGAACTAGCAAATATAATGGATTATATTCTACTAGATAAGGATGAAAAAGATTCCATTGATAAATTAAGAGAATCTGGATGCAGAGTTATTCTTGAGGATCTCAAGGCTAATTCAAGCAATCTTGGGGAGAATAGTTTATTAAGAACAATTTTTAGAATTGGAGACATTCAGACAGCAGATGGTGAGTCATCCGCAATAAATAACCTTGAAGACACCGGCCTAGCGCAATTAGCTGTAGAGATAAATAGCCAATTAAAAGAACAGGAAAACCATTCGACTGCCAAACCTATCTCTCAACTTCAAGAATCTCCTAAAGAAGCAGGTAAGGATACTGATGCCAAAGACAATGCTGAAGCGGAGAAAACAGAGGAAGTTGTTAAGATTGAGGAAGAGAATTTATCAGATAAATCTGTGAATGGTGTTGAAGAAGAAATAAGAGAGATTGTTGAAAATGGATTTTTAGCACTTGAAGAAGAGGAATGGTTCGATACCGTGACAAGAGCAATTGAAAATTGTTTTGAAGGCAAAGACGATGAGGCAATAAATTGGCTCATTGCACAAAGTTCGTTAGATAATGATAAAGAGGTCCAGATAGCTGAAAAATTCATCTCTCGATGGATTGAAATGCGAACGGTCTCCTTGAGGAAGAGAGGTGCTGAGATGATATCCACCTTGGCAAGTACTCATCGAGATTCCTACAAGCAGATCCTTGAAAAACAGATGATAAATACTGTAACTCAAAAACAGGAGGACAAGCGCAGATTACTGATACCCCTCTTCTCAATATTGAATGATGTTGACAATAAATTTGGAGAGGAAATTATCGCGGATATTACCAATAAGTTGGCACTTCTGAAAAATGATACTGATGGTGCCCTTAATGAGAAGGCTAAACTAACTATTCTTCAATTGGTAATTGACAGTAACAGATTGATCAAGGTAGCAACTGTTGAATTGTTACGAATATTTGTGGCTAAACCTAATATTGGACCTGAGATATGGAATATCTTGATTGCATTCGATGCAGGATTGGTAGGTATTGAGTTAGTGACTCACTTCTCCATCGATAGAGCAGAGGAAATTGTCAGACGGGCCAGCCTTCTTCGTTTCACTGGAACATATTACACAATTCTGTCTAAAGTTATTCAATCTATGAAGGAAGGGGACAAAACGGCACTATCAAATGTGACAGGAGCAATTATCCCTGAAGAGACACTACGAAAACTCGAGAGACTGCAACTTGCATCCAAGGTTGAAAAGCTCAAGATGGTGCAGGTATCTACACTGGCAGAATCACTCGGAAAAGATGTTAAATATGTAGAAAGATTGATTACCGAATTAATAGTCAATGATGAATTACAGGCTGAGATGCAATTAATAGATGATAACATGTACTTAGTATCAACAGATCATCAATAAAACCAATATTGAGATTTAAATTTCCCAAATATTATTGGGTTTATCTAAGCGTTAATTAAAGTAAATGACAGATAGTTTTCAAATGAACGTGAAACAGTTAAGATGGATTATATTATTAGTTCTTCTGGCCCCCATCCCCATACAAGCGGATGAGGGGGCCAGTTGGGGATTGAATCCAGGAGACATCAACATATACTGGATTGATGAATTATATACCTCGGTAACAGGAGAGGCTAACTTAGCTGCATTGTCAGATGATGCGAACCGAACCACCATTGTATTGATTGAGTATACAGATTCCGAGCGTTTGAATTATACTCTTGGCTTGACTAATGGGACCAATATAATGAGAAATCAGACTATAGGTATTGAGGCATCAAATGTTGGAGGCATAAATGTGATAATTCCCAGTGGTGATTTACCTGTGGCTTTACCAATATCGACAACAGCACATAGTAATTACTCAGAGTACCTTGCCGCCTCCAGTAGTGCAATGGGTGGTGTAATTGCAAATTTATTTGAATTAGATGATGAATCCTCAATTGATATGACCGGAAATATTGACAATACCCTGAACATCCATGCAGACGCATTTATTGGCAATCTAAGCAATATATCCATTTTGGATTTAATTGGATTTAATATATCAGAGCTTTTGAGTGATGAGGCAGTTCAGATTGGTAATGTTTCAGTCGAACTGGATCTAAGTTACAATTTGACAGATGGAGCCTTGGAGGACATGTTCATTTATTTTGATGGAGATGTCCAGGTCGATTTTAACGGGACAGTACTCCCATTTGGGGCCATTAATGGCAGTGCATCGATATACCGCAAGGAATACATCCCTTTCATACAGTTAGAAGAGGCTAGTTTCTCATTTATTGGTGTGATGATGGGACTAATCATCCTTCCGGTAATAATTAAATTAAGAAGCAGAATTAAGCGTTAACAAATACAGATCTTATTTTCTCAGTGAACTCGTGATTTGATATTGAAGTGAAATCTATATTCTTACCCTTTGTAAATGTATCATCGATGAATTCTTCCTCACCAAATAGATTGTATTCCAATGAGGATTCAAATATCATGCTATCAACCGCTTCCTCAATATCCATCAGAAGTATGTCTATCGAGATATCCAGCTCAACTGATTTGTTCACAATCAGTTCAAATGTCATCATTAGCCTATCCATAGCATGTTTAATAGTTTTCAATTTTTCTTGATTAATACTCCAATCCATCTGGGTTTTTTCAACAAAGATAATGAGAAATTGACCATGAGCTTTGAAGTAGAATCTCTTTCCCTCCATACCTATGTCAGTTAGGCTTCGTCCACCACTAGCAGTCTGTGCGAATACCTCAATTGCTGAGAAGAAACCACCTAGCAAGACTGAGTCTGTACCCACATCCTGGTCATTGTAGTGCCGGGCAATAATTGGTATCCCCGCAGTATCTAGGACAAATACCTCAGATATGGGTCTTTTGTCTTGATTTATCTGTTCTTTTTCCATCATTAACATCTTTAAATCACCTGGGATGCATTTTGATCTGCATTCATATTATCTATCTGGTCAAACTCCTCTCTCTCCATTAATACTATTCTCTTCTCACATTTCAGATTTATTCTAGATGCAAGATCAATTGCTGATTGAGAAAATTTGGTAGCTATTATTAGGGCTCCATCTAACTCAGTGTTATTAGAAAAATGGTATGCTTGGTTTATCTTATCGACACCCAAAGATCTCTTCCAAGGATAATGTAACAATCCTAATTCGATTGATTTGTTACCAATTGTTGAGCGTAGTGTACCCTGAAATTTACTAGGCTTTCCATTAAAATATTTGAGAACTGTCTCTTCTATCTCACCCAATTTGCGTAATGTACGAAATAGTGCCTTGAAATTCTCTGAGCTCTCCATATAATAAAATGCGATTACGTTGCATAAATAGTTCTGAATTACCCCCGTAACGTCTAGATATTTCCTAAGAAACTTGGGATCAAAAATAGTTTATCATGAGTCAAAAGGATTACCAAGTTGAGAATCAATGTTCTCGATTATAATTTCAAATATACTCATGACATTTAACCCAGTTTTTGCAGATGCCTCCACATAAGGAACCTCCAATTCTGCCCAAGATGATAGTTGTGTGGCATATTCGATTGCTTGCGCCTGTGTGATCTGATGACTCCCATCCTCCGTTCGCAGATCTGCTTTGTTACCTACTAATGCCAAGGGAACTATCTCATTACGTTTTATATTTTCCATTAACTCCGATATCCAATCAGGTATACTATAAAATGATTCTGGCCTGTCGATATCAAACACAAGCAAAGCTCCCTTTGTGCCCTGATAATAACCCTCTCGAACTACTGAGAACCTGGGTTGTCCGGCAAGATCCCATATCTGAACCACCTTATTTCCCTCTAAACGTTTTACAGCAAAATCCGCCCCAATTGTAGCCATATAATTCTTTTTGAAACCTTCACCAAGATACCTATGACGTAAGGATGTTTTACCTACCGCTCCATCACCGAGAAATACGAGTTTGTAAATCGCCCTTTTAGAATTAAATCGCGAATATGCTATATTTACTACCTCAGAAGATAATAATACCTTCGCCCATTTAAATTTTAAGCTTCAGAAATACCCAATCACCTTATTTTTAACTCCACATTATAACTAATTCATTTTATCATTTAATTGAAAATTTAGATATCGTATAATATTGATATATCTGACTCTGTACTGACTATTTTTACACACAGAAATATCTCCCTTTTTCTAAATAGGTAGGAAAAGAAGAAAGTTGGCGTGAATTTCTAATTTATCTCAATAAAATTCTTAACCAATTAAAAGAGAATCAAAATGCCAATGTCTAAATTTACTGAGAAAATAATGAAATTCTTTCAAAATGCACTGGGTTTTGAAGAAAAGGATATCGAAAGTGAATTTGTTTACTTCTGGGACGATGTTGAAGAGGATTACAATATTGAAGAAGGAGAAGAAGATCCATCTGTAATGAAATCTAAATTGAAATCTAACCAGATCGGAATATCATTTATTATAGTTTTTATTTTTGCAGTTGGTGGGATTTTATCGGCATACCAGGGCTTATTGCCTCTCACCTTGTCATTTGTCACCTTATTATTAATTTCAGTAATAGTTACCTATTTCATGACATTAGGAGTCTATCAAAAACAACTCCAGGTAGTTGAAAATCAATCCAATAAACTAAATCAGATGAATTTGAGAATTGACGATCTTAATATTATTGAAAATTTGGAATCCACCTCAGTACAAAATATTGAGAGTTTCAGGGTTAAATTGGTCAATATTTTCAATTCTCAACTGGAGCTAATCCGGGATATTAATTATCAAGTATCAATCATGGATAATTCATTCCTGAAAACCTCGGACAATATAGAACAGGCAAATCAATTGTTTGATGAATCCTTGATTAGAACAAGTATTTTTCAGGAATTAAAGGGTTATATCAATTTATCAGGTGCTGCAATCGATGATTTCACCAATACCTTTGATGATACCATTGGAATAATTAATCAGGTGATTAAACTGCTCAAATCAATTGGTAGACAGACAACAATGCTTGCAATGAACGCGGGTATTGAAGCAGCAAAATCTGAGGAACAAAGTGCTGGATTTGAGATAGTGGCTGCAAATCTGCAGAGGCTTTCTCAGCACACAGTACAATCATCAGAGGATCTGAAGTCCCAGATTTCACAAATCGAGGATAATGCAAGACTAAGTGTTGAACAGATAACCACAGCAATGGATAATCTGAGTGATCAACTAGAAAACACACACGATAACTTGAATCGGGTACAAAATGAACTAAATCAAATAAGTGGTAATGTGGATACTGTATCGGAAAGTTATACCAAGATAGGAAACTCCGCTAAGGTAATAAAAGAGCAAATTGATAAAATTGAATTATAATTAATCTAAGAGAAAAGGTCTTTTTAGTATCAGAAAATAGGAGAATCTGAGCTTATCAGGATTCCATGAATAGGTGGGATTTGATTTCTGTAAACTGGCCTCAGATAACAAAAATGTTAGCAGAAACTGGAAATCAAGTGTTAGACCTTCAGGATATAAGTCATCCAGTGAGGGGATATTGACCTTTCTAGATAGATAATTATAACCTCTGAGGAAATTAATCAAATCATATTTCGAATCGAGAACATCACCAGTCTT
>DAOUUM010000254.1 GCA_030668165.1 Candidatus Heimdallarchaeota archaeon | reverse complement strand
ATTTTCAATAATCTGTAGATCAGTGCTTGCTATGCCCACGTCAATGCCGGTAGTACTATTTATAACCGTATTTAATTTCACCAAAGTATCATTTGTACCATCCACCTTGATACCTGCTTGTTCATGGTGACTGATAGTATTTCCAATGACACTATGATTGGAATTATCGACTACCCCGGATAAGAAAATACCCCATGCTCCATTACTATCCAAAATATTCTCCTCAATGGTAACAAACTGGCTTTCTAAAACCTCAATACCCAGTAATTCATTATTCAAAATATTACTGGTGATAATATCAACTTGGGCTGAATTACTGACCCTGATGCCATTACCTCCATTATTATTGGAATCACCAGCATGAATGTTAACATCCGTTGATCCAAATACTAGAATTCCATTTATCCCGTTTTGATTTGTTTCATGATCGGTAATTTCAATATTAGAAGAATCTGAGATATCGAAACCAGCAATTGAATTCTCTGAACTCTTTATTCCTTCCACCAAAACAGATTTTGAGTCATAGATACTAATGCCATATCCACATTCCGATAGTTCAGAAGATGTCACTTCAACATTAGAGACATTATCTAGCTCGATTCCTGCCCACATCGCAGAACTGATAACCATATTTGTTATTTTCACATATAAATTCGTATTTATCAAAGTGATACCTGAAACTTCAGAGATTCCATCATAGGTATCTATCTTGTAATCTTTGATTATGTATGGATCATATTCAGTACCGTCCCCACCCCATCCCTCGGCGGTCACAGTTGACATTAATTCATTATTTCCATCGATATAGATGGGATCATGATCTGTGGTTACATGTATGGGTATTGTACTATCATAAAAATTTAATCTAGCACCTGAAGAACTTGATAAGATGAGACTTGAAATTATTAATATTATGGTGATTTTAGCCAAGGTGTTCATTGAAAAATATTTGCTCAGATTAATTATAAGCATATTGTGAAGTCAATATATTATTTGATAAATTTGTATACTTAAATATAGTATTAATTTTGAATTCAGGACATAATGCATTGTACAACTGGAGATATTAATTGAATATACTTGTCTGCTGGACCTTCCATACACATAATCAATGTTACACTTTGAAATATTGAATGCCTATGATGAACCATCCATGGTCTTATCTGCTCCCTTTTCCATCATTCTCAAAACTAGTTTTACATAATCCTTAATATTGGACTGTTTTAAACGCTCGATAAGTGGAGCGTTCATTTTTTCCTCTAACATATCGAGAAATTTACTAAGCAATTTTACTTCAATATTTGAAAATGCAGGTGCCGATATCTACTACATTGAGCTTGAAGCTAGTTTAGAGCAGCGATTGATAAGAAATAACCCCAGACCGGATAAGAGAAAAACCATCCAAACAAGATCTAGAATTGTCCGAGAAGAGATTACTTGAAACTGATGCAAAATATGTATTAAATTCTCCAAAAGAATTTGAGTTCAAATACAACTACTTGAGAATTGATAATACTGAACTAAAAGCAGATAAAGTTGCCAAAATGATAATGGATAATTTCAAGATTTAACAGGAGCTAATTCGTTAGATTTTCTCCTTTGAAGAAAGAAGCTTTTTTTACCATTAGATAAATAACTAAAATGGTTAACAAGACAACTACGAGCCAAAAAATAATTATGCTAATCCAAATCTGTAAAGGAGTTCTGTATCCTACAAATTCTGGGGCAATATATGTCATAATAGTGATAAAATGTTTTGTTATTAACCACAATGGATTTAATTTTTACTTACATTTTTCTAGTAAGCCCTATTTTGGTAATTGAAGTTGAAAGTAGATTTAAACACTGAGGAAAAAGTTCAGATAGAATCCCATGAGGGGTTAAAATTACAAATCGAGGAAACACAGCGTAATGTAGAAATTCATCGTCAGAAAGGTGATATAGATAAATTGATCTTGAGTTACAAAACTCTAATTGACATCTACGCACAGCTCGAGAATAAGCTCGAGTTATCTAAAATTAACCTGGAACTTGGGATTGTTTTCCATCAAAAGGGGAGTTTGGATGTTTCAGAACAATATCTTATTGATGCTCTTAGTGTGTATGAAGATGCTCAACCAGATTCACCCACTACAGGACAGATATATTACAATCTTGCTAATCTTTTCCAAGATAAGGGTGAACTGGATCATTCCATAAAGTATTGGCAAAAAGCTTTGACGGTATTTGATGGTAATTCAATGATCCAGGAAGAGGCAGACACTCTTAATCACTTAGGGTTTATCTATCAGGATAAAGGCGATGAAGGAAAAGCTATTGAATTTTTCAAAAGAGCTTTAACACTTTATCAGAAAATTCAAAAGATTGATGATGAAGCTAATGTTGTCTACAGTATTGGGCTATCATATTACACTTCAGGTAAGACTAAAGAGGCAATAACGTATTTTTTAACTGCAATTGACCTGTATTCAGCAACTGAGAACCCATTTGATGATGCAGATACCTACTATAGTCTATGTTTGGCCTATAATGAGATTGGAGAAAATGTAAATGCAAAAGAATTTTATATCAAAACTTTATCCAAATATGTTCAGAATCCAGCTTCAATATCAAAAGTAGCAGACTTACGAGAATTCGGAGCTAATATTTTTTCCAAAGATGAATTAAATAATCTATATCGATCACATCTCGATGAATTCAATCTTGATCAGTACAGTGACGACAATCTGACCCGAATTAACGCGTTTTATGAGATATCTCGGATTTATAAAACAATGGGTGATCTAGATAATGCATTGAAGTTTGGACTAAGAGCATTGGAGTTGAGTAATGTAAAAGAAGATGGTAATAGAAGATACGCTTCAATCAACCAAAATTTAGGACTAATTTGTCATCAAATGAATGATTACGACAATGCATTGAACTATTACAAAGAAGCTGCAAAATTCTTCAGACGAATTGATCAAATAATAGATCTCGCATATTCATTTTTTGGTCTAGGGAATATCTATCTTGCTCAAGGCAAGGCCAATAGATCTATGAAATATTTTCTCCTTGGTTTAGATATTTATGAAACAAAACCGGATAATCTTGGAAAAGCTTCAGCATCCCTTGGATTGGGTAATGCATATAGACTCAGGGGTGAGCCAAGCAAAGCAATAGAAATGTACTTGCAAGCATTAAATCTTTTTGAAGATAGTTCAAATCCAACAGAAGAGGCTTCAGTATTGTACAATTTAGGAGAAGCATATTTTCGTATGGGGGAATATGAGCTAGCCTTAGACAAATATGAAAGGTCACTAAAATTGTTTGAACATAGTCCAAATCTTGCATCCAATGCAAGGTCTCTGACTGGGATTGCCAATGTTTATCGGGAAATGGGTGAGTCGAAGAAAGCTGTAGATTATTATGAACGAGCACTAGACTTACTTAAAGAAAGTCAAAATCCAGAGAAAATGTACCCACTTAATAACTTGGCAGAAATGTACATAACGCAAGAAAAATATGAATTAGCAAAAGTTCTAGCACAAGAATCTTTGGAATTGTCCTTTAAAAGCCCTAATCCGCTGTTTCAAGCGATACCTTTGACAAAACTAGCTTCAATCTATTACAAGCAGGGAGATATGAAACGGGGCTATGAGCATGGATCTGATGCGGTCGAAATCTTAACACAGAGTCCGAATCCAAAAGATATTTTCCGACCCTTAAATTTAATCTTAGAATATCATCCCGAACGAGCATTTGCTTTTGCAAGAATTAGTCCACTTGGGTATAATTGGTTGAAAAATTTCATTAGCACGAAAATTGACCAAGGTGATTTCATTGATACATCGTTATGGTATGATATGTGGCAGGCATGTGTTAGTTGGTGGGATGATGTCAAAAACCACATCATGAACAATTCGTTACTTGAAAGCGAATACATTACTAATTGGAAAATCAATTTTCTGATGGAAGAGGCACAAAGAAAAGTTTCGACTGAAATATTTCTTAACTTCTTAATGGGTGCAAATGATATTGAGTCAGATATCAAACAAGAATATAAAAATTTGCGAAATCCCCAGATTGGACTCAAACCTATGTGGTTTATAGAATATCCATCTAAACTCCATCACGGTGAACATTATCTCAAGATAAGACTAAACAATTTAATCAACATTAACGATGATTTTCAAGGCATTCCAGATATTACTGAGAATGAATTTCCCCATGTAACAAGAATTAAATTACAACTTGAGACACAATGGTTACAATCCCTAAAGGTAGATCATATATTCTATCCTAAATCTGATGAGGAGAATATATCATATAGAATTAATTCACAAAAGACTTGGTTGAAAGATATAATTATCATGGATTTGGGTAATAATGTAAGTAAGAGGGATAGTATAGAATTGTCAGTCACCGGAGAATTCTACAGTAAAGACCCTGATGAGCCATACATTCGTACAACAACAAAAATAATCAAGATCCCCATTATACGTACAAGTAACTTCCAGGAATTAAAGAAATTTAGAGCGCTGCATTCGAATTCACTAGCAATGATCCTTGTGATTTGGAGTGTTCTATTCTCCCTAACAACTTTAGTTATCGAAAACATTGCCTTTTTCTCTGGGGTCCACTTTGATCTACAAAATGGATTAATTATTTTCAGTTTGGTTTTGGCAATTAGTGGAACATTGTATCTATGGTTGAAACGAACCAAAAATCAAGATATAATTGGTAATAAAATTCAGTAAGTTGCTACTAATAATAACTCTGATTATTTTAAATTAGGATCTTATAATTTGCAAGATTTAACTAGATCTAATTCTTTAGCTTCTCTCCTTTGAAGTAAGAAGCCTTTTTTACCATTAGATAAATGACTAAAATGGCTATCGAGACAACTACGAGCCAAAAAATAATTAAACTCATCCAAATCTCGAAAGGAGTTACCCATCCCCCAAATCCTGGGTCGACATAGTTTGGATTAATAATTCCCTTATCCTCTCCATCCATACTATATGTTATGTTTACTCGACCTTCAATAGTCGTTATGTAAATCTGGGATAACCAAGAACTACGCT
>DAOUUM010000304.1 GCA_030668165.1 Candidatus Heimdallarchaeota archaeon | reverse complement strand
TCAATCTTTAAAAATTTCATGGCTCCTAATATTAACCAATTTGACTGCTGAAATCCTATAAGCAAACCATTACCTAGTCTATAAGAATTTAGATTATCATATGATTTTTGAATTTTCTCGCTTTCATTTTTTGATAGATCCAGTTTGACCAAAGTTGTCAGGATCAAACTAGTATGAAAGATTAGAACCGAAATATCAGAGTCATCCTCCCAAATTTCAAGCTTAACAAGCTCTCTGAGTTCAGATACATCTATCCACCATCCATTTTCCTGCAATCTGGTAAAAAGCCACTGCTTAATTATACTATGCAGATCAGAATCTAGCAAATCAAGATCAATTAACTGATTTAATACGATGCAGCTATGATAGATACTGGGAGGTTGTCCCTTGATGAATCCAAAGGAAATCCCGCCTTTATTAATTAAATATTCATAATTATCAAGAAATTTATATTTAATCTTGCTAATAATCTCCTCATCCAATCTCGCCAAATGATTTAATTTTACACCCAATCTCAAAAGATCTTTAGTGTCTCCAAATTCTGAAATCAATCTAATACATTTTGAGACATCCATTATCCCAGTAATTTACACTTATTTTATTAATTCTTCTTATTGTTCTCTTTATTACACTCCAATTATTGATGTTAATGTAACTAAGATCATAATTTCATTTCTTCCGCATAATCTAATCCGATTTTTTAAGTTACTAAGCAAACTTATTTTAAAATATATAAATTTCATGGACTTGTACTTACCATGGTATCAAATACTGAAGATAAAAATTATGCCACACTGAGATCATTCAAAACTGTTCAAGAAGTGAGTGGTCCCCTTTTATTTGTCGATCTAGAGGGTAAAGGAGAGGTCTCATATGGTGAAATATGTGAGATCGAAACACCAAGAGGAGAGAGAAGAAAAGGACAGGTATTAGAAATTACCAAGGACCTAGCAGTGATTCAGTGTTTTGAGGGTACCTCTGGACTGGACACAAAAGACACAACAGTTCGATTTATTGGAGAAACATTACAACTGTCTTTATCAGAAGATATGCTGGGTAGAGTGTTCAATGGAAGAGGTGACCCCATTGATGACGGTCCAAAACCAATTGGTAAAATTAAGAGACCAATCACCGGAGATCCATTAAACCCCTCAGCAAGAGAATATCCACGTGCTTTTATTCAAACGGGTATCTCATCAATAGATGCATTACTTACTCTGGTAAGGGGTCAAAAACTCCCCCTGTTCTCTGGAAATGGTTTACCACATAATCAACTAGGTGCTCAGATTGCTAGGCAATCAACTGTGCTTGGAGAAGGAGAATCTTTTGCCGTAGTTTTTGCCGCAATGGGAATTACCTCCGAAGAAGCAAGATTTTTCCAGACTGATTTTGAGAAATCAGGTGCCCTGGAAAGAGTTACCCTATTCCTTAATCTGGCAGAGGATCCTGCAGTCGAGCGTATTATTACCCCACGATTAGCACTAACCTATGCAGAATACCTTGCATTCGATCTGGACTATCATGTGCTGGTTATCCTCACTGATATGACAAATTATGCAGAGGCACTACGTGAAATCTCAGCCGCTCGTGAAGAAGTACCCGGAAGAAGAGGTTTTCCTGGTTACCTATACTCTGATCTATCAACAATCTATGAGAGAGCAGGTCGTATTATCGGTAAAAAAGGAAGCATAACTCAAATTCCAATACTTACGCTACCATCAGACGACATGACGCACCCTATCCCGGATCTTACTGGTTATATCACAGAGGGTCAAGTACTCATAGATCGTGTCTTGGCTAGGAAGGGAGTGTACCCACCCATAAATCCACTACCCAGTCTCTCTAGACTAATGAAAGAAGCCATAGGCAAAGGATTGACCCGAGATGACCATTCAGGTTTATCAGCCCAGCTGTACGCTGGTTACGCAAAGGGAAGAGAAATCCGTGATCTGGTTGCTGTGGTTGGAGAAGAATCACTCTCAGATGAGGATTTACTTTACTTAAAATTCGCAGACAATTTTGAAGAGCAGTTCCTGAATCAGGGAATGACCAACAGATCAATTTTCGAAACATTGGATCTGGGATGGAAATTACTACAGGTATTCCCCAATCCCAAGAGGCAACTCAAACGAATTGACGTGAAGCATATTGATAAATATCACATGGATAACAGAGATCCCAAGTATGATTTTGATCATGTGGATGCATAGATAGAAAATCATTCGTCTAATACAATACCATTATCGGTTAAAATTCTATTATTAGTTGTGAGATCAATTAATTCTTTATCACGGATTAAGTCAATTTCTGTTATTATATCCAAATTAAATTCAGATGATGTCATCTTGTCCAGTAGCATGAATTCAGTCAAGTTATGCAATTCATTGTATTTTGATAAGTTTTCAAAAATCTCTCTAGCCTTCTTATTTGATGTTCTTTTATCTCCGGTTTCTAATTGCCAAACGAGATAATACTTACCAATTTCACTTCGCTTTTTACCAATTTTTTCCCTAAGATTTTTGATAAGCCGACCACATGTAAGTGGAGCATAATTATACTTGGAAGTTAATTGATTTTAATATTGAAATTATTCATCATCATCATCCAGTAGTTTGAACAATATTGCTCATTGAATTTGGGTTTGAAGATATTTATCCTAAACTGACTAAAAATTCCCTGTGGATTAAAAAGTATAAAAAATAAAGAATTTTATATATTTATCCTAAAAAATCAAAACAAATTTAAGAGTTGAGCGAAAATTTTTGATCTGCAGAAGGAGAAAATGGAGGATAATGACTACACCTGATTACGATACAAACTCATTGTTGAGATTGTTTAATCCCACAAAGCAGGCCATAATCAAAATTTTGAAAATTGAGGGAACGATTGATTTGGGTGAACTTAGTTCAAGGTTAAAAATATCAAAAATGGGGGTCCTCAATCACATTAAGAAGCTTGAAGATATCAGTCTGATTGAGAGAACCAATAAGAAAGAGGGCGTTGGTCGACCCAAATTATTAATTAAATTGTCACCAATGGCAAGCCGAATTTTTCCCAACTCATTTATGAAACTATCTTATGATTTGCTGGATCATATTAGAACTGAGAATGGAGAGGATAAAATCAATTCAATTTTTGAGGATCTATTCAAAAAAATGTATTATAAAAATGGTGCATTATCAAATATCACAACGATAGGTGAGAAACTAAAAAAAGTCAAGGAAAATAAGGAGAAGGGAGGTTATATCATGAGGCTTGAAACCACTAATAATGGTGATTATTATGAACTTACTCAATATACTTGTCCATTTGGACAATTATCCTCCAGTTATCCCGAAATTTGTAATCAGGACCAAAAAATATTATCAGGTTTGTTGAACACAAGTATTGAAGTGAAGAGAAATTGCGATGGAGATAATAATTTCTGCAAATTTATAGTTAAAAACAAAAATTGACAGTTTTGATATCCTAAAACACGGGAAGAAATTCAACAGAGGGAAATGACCAAAATATATTACCATCAGTTAGCTGTCTAAAACTATCCGCAATTTTAATTCCTGTTCTCACAGGTAAGATTGCATCAATTGTGGCTTCTTTACCTCTTATGACAACATTACTAATCTCACCTTTGATTCTTTGTAACTCCTCCAAAATATTTCCCAGGTATTTTTCTGGAAGACTAATCTCCAAATTATAATATGGCTCATGAATTGTGGTTTGGGTTTTATCGAGAGATAATCTAATAGATTTAGATGCGAAAATCATTCCATTCTCGTAGGTTTCATATTTCTTTGCTAGAGTAAATTTGTCAATCTTGTAATAAAACTGTTTAATCTTTTTGCCATTCAATGGTGAGATTCTCATAGAATGTTTAAATACCTCAAATATGCCCTCTTTTAACTCTTTATTCAAATCTCGGGGCAAAATAAGAACATTTTTGTGACTATCCTCGAAAAATACATCTTCCTTGGAAAGATCCAATTCTTTAACCCTACCAGCTTTTATTATTGAATTTTCCCAATCCTCTAGATGAAATATAGTCTCCTTAAGTGGGACTTCATATGTGAGTATCAAGGGTTGGGACACATAAACATCGAAATGCAGGGATTTTAAATCGTTAATAAGTACATCTAATTGCAGGGTACCCACACCTAGTATTAACATTTCACCAGTATCTGCATCAATTTCAAATTCTAAACCCGGAGAGTACCTGACTATCAATTCAATTGTTTGCTGTAACTTTGACACATATTTTAGTGCCATTGGTTCCACAACGCTACCAACAACAGGATCCTGGACATAGG
>DAOUUM010000557.1 GCA_030668165.1 Candidatus Heimdallarchaeota archaeon | reverse complement strand
TGCAGTAACCAGCATCAGTGATGAATTAACCAACTCATCCACCCTTCTCTCATTTACCCTCAGTCCCCTTATTGCCCTGTCAGCAAATGATCTCATTCCCCTTGATAATATATCCACAGACTCAAGTAAATTACTGGTAATCATTGTTTTGCTCAGGTTCAGTTCCATGTATGAATTCTGTGCACCCGTGCTGATAGCAGTGTCATTACCAATTACCTGGGCAGCTACCTGCACAATCATCTCATTTTGGGTTGGATTAACTTTTCCAGGCATTATGCTTGATCCAGGTTCATTTGCAGGCAGGATCAATTCTCCAAGACCAGCTCGTGGTCCAGATGCCAGCCACCTGATGTCATTGGCTATCTTCATCAGTGCCACGGCCAGAACTCGTAAACTGCCAGATACGGCAAGCATACCATCCTTGCTGGCTATCAGTGCAAATTTATTCATATTAGATGAGAAATTGCTTCCCAATCGATCAGACAGTATCTCACAGACTTTGCTATCCAATTGTGGGTGTGCATTTAATCCCGTTCCCACTGCTGTTCCACCAATTGCAAGATAAGTAAGCTGTTTTGAAGTCTCCACAATATGTGTTCTTGCCAGCTCCAGCTGGGCAATATATCCCGAGAATTCCTGTCCCAAGGTCAAAGGTACTGCATCCATAAGATGAGTCCTACCGATTTTGATTATCTTCCAGAACTCATCCTTCTTTCCATTTAGTTCATGGATGAGACTATCAAGGGCAGGTAATAATTCATTGTTAATCGAAACTGCTGCGGATACATGCATGGCAGTGGGAATGACATCATTTGATGACTGTCCACGATTAACATGATCATTGGGATGAACCGGAATTTTACTACCCAATTCACCACCTAGAATCTGAATTGATCGGTTTGATATCACCTCATTGACATTCATATTTGTCTGGGTACCTGATCCTGTCTGGTAGACATCAAGTGGAAACTGATCATCGTATTTACCCTCCAGTATCTCATCACTTGCTTTTACAATGATTTCTGATACTTCCTTATCAAGGACATCAAAGGATTGATTGGCAATGGCACAGGCTCTCTTAACCTCAACAATGGCATGAATAAAATTTAGTGGTAATTTTCTATTTGAGATACTGAAATTCATCAGGGATCTCTGAGTCTGTGCTCCCCACAAATTTTTGTTATCAACCTCGATTTCCCCTATACTATCCTTCTCTGTTCTATTCATGAACTGTAATACTAACTCTGATAATAATACTTTACACTCGGGAATTAATTAATCGATCGTTTTATTTCTCTCTTGAATTCATTATAGTGCCCGATTCCCTTGATCGTCAAAGTGATATATTTTCTGGGTTTACCCTCTACGAACACATTCTCAACATCAATTAATTCAAGCTCATGTAATTTCTGCAGATGTGAGGCAAAGGTTCCCCTCTTGCCACCAATCATTTTCTCCAGATCCACTCTGGACATCCTGTAACTTCGTTCCATGATTTTCATAATTGAGATTCTGATTGGATGCAACAGTACTTTGTAATCAGATAAATGACTGATTTGTGTCTCACCAGTTGCCTCCATGAAGCTGGTATCATCATCCTTACCAACAAGAATATCATTTACTGCCTCAATTATCTCCTGGTCATTATACTCGGTTTGATCTTCATATTTGGTCTGCAGGTAAAATCTTAACACCTCGTTGAAGGCCTCGAGTTTTTTAATTGCAAAATAGGTATCTCCAATGAAGATATATCCCAATTGGGGATATTTATCCTGCAGAATTATTACCTTGTAATCTTTAAATGTAAATCTGTACACTGAGGGATCATCAGATCTCTGATATTCTTTCTCCAGATTATTCAAAATCATCTTGGTATTTGAGCCATGATAAACATTATCAAGGCTAAATTCCCT
>DAOUUM010000148.1 GCA_030668165.1 Candidatus Heimdallarchaeota archaeon | reverse complement strand
TATAGCCATTTTTTACTTCGTTGCGAAGTATATATTCAAGCCAAAGGAAGATGCAGAAATATCTGATACAAACAAAATAGATGTTTAAGAATAATGTATAATGTTTCCCTGCTCTTTTAATTTATGAGTAGGCGATTTGTTCAAATGGATAGGATTTTATCAATTCAATTTTCAAGAATTGTTACGAATAATACTTCAATCAGTTTGTATTGTGCTCTGTGGCAAGTTCAGCATTTTTAGAAGGAGAATAAATATCGTATCTCGTTTCAACCCTCTTCTTCTCATCTGTTTTCTTCATGCAAAGAATAATTGCGAGAATAATGAGCAATAGAGGCAGGATATGCTTGGGATAGGGATTTAGCCAGTTTACAATATCTATCCTGCTCAGAGACCACAGAACCACCGTTTTATCACGACAATCAGCATTATGAATTATTGATAAGATTGAATCTGCATCAACAGAACTGACATAGTAGACATGGCTATTATTCATATCGATCAAATTCAACTCCAATCCATCATCAGAGGTCAAAATTCCAAAATAGAACTTGTACTCATCCGGGGAGATGGATATTGTTCCGCTCAGGGTAATTGTCTCAGAATCTATCAGGTACGACTCCAGTATTCTCATCCCTGAATATTGATTATCAAGATAACCTGAATATGACCACTCAGCTGTTGTTAACTCAAGTTCATAGCCTTTAGTAGAGATAAATGAATATATTCTCTCATCTCCATCAATCTCACTTGAGACACCAATCATCTCGTCAAATGAAAGGATGAGATCATCAGTACAGCCATCCTGACAACTGTAGGTATTAATCTCTTCCTCCACATCTGTAATTCCATCTGAATCAAAAGTTATGATATATTTATGCAGGTCTATATTATCCAAATGGGAGGATTTGAGCATCAACATTAGCTTATTCTCTTCCAGATCAAATCGATCTATAATTTTGAAATGTTGGAGATTCTCCTCTGTAAAACAAAATCCAGTAATTCGATCATGCCAGTTCAACTCGCCAGTCAGTAAATCGTAAGAATGCAAAAAAATACATGCAGTGCCGGTTAAATTAAGGTACAGAACATCGAGATACTCCACAATATAGATGGTATCCGAGCTGATGCTCATTGTCTGGAGCAGGGGAATTTTAGTTATATTATTTGCAATATCATCTGATGTCACATTGCAAACCTGGATACTGAAGTTGGAGACAAGATCACCACTTGTGTCAAAAACTAATACCCTGGGATCTCGATAATCCACATACTGGTACAAACTGCTTGTTCCGTTTGTGTGTTGTGTCTCTGAGGAGGCCATGATGCTTCCAAACCTATCTATCACTGATATGTACTCCTCTGTTGAAAATATACTTGGTGTGTAATCTTCAAAGGGACCCAAATCCTCTTCCCACAGTAAATCATGATCCATGTCATAAGTACTTAGCCAGAGATCAGACAATGCAGTTTTACTTAAGAGCATGGAATAACCTGATCCACTTGTAATCAAATTATAGATGTCATATACACCATCCAAATTATCAGAACTATCCTGTGCAAATTCACCCCCCATATCAAGAGTTGTGGGACTAGAAAATATCAAAGGATAGAAGGCATAGTTGATTAAAATTAGTATGATCATAACAATGACAATATTTCTTCTTTTAGACATAACAATATCAAATCCAACAATTAACGGAATACAATAATTTAGAAGCAATTTAATAGATAATTTTACTCGCTCTACTCGCTCGAGTGAATAATTTCAGCAGACAATATAAATTTAAAGAAAGGCAACAGATTATTACACAATAAAGATATTAATATTAAGATATTATCCCGATATTAATAAGCATCTCGTCTGTTAGCGCATTAATTTTCCCATATTAGATCAAATTGTAAATATGTTTTTCATGATAAAATTTCTATGCACATTTGTATCCAGTGTAGAAACTTCTTATATATTATCTAAATTGCTAGATATTAGATAGCATGGGTGGAATAAAATCTGCTTGTAAGAATGCTATGCAAAGTGAGAATAGGATGAGTTGTCCCAATAGTCGATCCAGTTCCCAAAGATATACCTATCTTCTAATATTTTTTGGAATAGTAGCGATTATAAACTACTGGTATCTTATTTTGAGATTCTGGTGGGCATTCCTGATAATAGGAATAATTGTAAAACTAATCGTGGATGATTCAAACAAGGGTAAACAAAAAGTAACCAATACTAAGCAAGATCCTACAATCACAGTATTAAAACCAGTTAATGTTACTGAGAGGATCTCCATGATCGTGGCAGCCTATAGAGTCTGTTTCAGCTGTGGACAGGGATTTCCCATAGCAGATCAGTTCCAGCACCAAAACTGCCCTGCCTGCAATGAGATACACTATTTATCTAATAATATCAAGCTAATGCACTACAAGATGATTGAAAGGATATTGAACAACTGTCACAAATGTAATCTTGGAGTTAATTTTCAGGATCAATTCTGTAGTGACTGTGGAACTGCTGTGGATCATGAATTGCAATTAATCAATGCCCTGGAGCAGAAAAAAATCGCTAACAAGTATAAATGGATCAATAATCTTCAGTGACATAAATTCCCTTATTCCAAGGATTGCTCGTCAGATAATTCATCTATACGATCTTAGGCAATTATTTTATTATTATTAATAACTGATAACAGAATTAGTTCTATATTGGCCGGTTCACTCTTCAATTCTGTTGCAATCAGAGGTTTCACATCATTCAGATAGGTCGATCCCTCATTTCCATTACTTATTTTCCCTATGTACTTTCCTACCTTCTATGGTTGATTGAATATTCTTCAACCCTCTTGAAGCATAATAAACTATTACTGATAATACTGTCATGGCTGGAAATATATTCTTCTCAAGGGGATAAAACTTATCGATTGCCTCCAAGCGATTAATTGACCACAAAACCACCTTATATTCCCAGGTAGTGTGATCAAGATTGATAGACAAGAATCTATCATTATCTACAGGCCTTATATTGTGAACGGTTGTTTGATTCATATCCATCAATATCAGATCCAATCCATTAGATAAGCTGACAAATCCCATAACATTACGGTAATTTTTAGGATCGCTTCTAATCGTACCTAATATTATATATGACTGCTCGTCTATGTTGTAGTACCTGTAAAAGTAAAGATCATAGCCTTCAATCCAATCCTCTCCAGGTGCACTCCAATTAGCCACAGTGACATTTAAACTGTATCCATTGGAGGATGAGAATGTATGCACAGTACGATCCTCTAATGCTATTGTTGAGTAACCCACATAAGTATCAAATGATAAAATCTTATCATCATCACAGTCACCAGAGCATCCTATTATTCTTTTATTAACTGCATTACTGGCTATTTTACCCATTTCAAAATTTATATCATACCTGTTTAACAATATCTCATTGTTTTTGGATGAGATAGTAATTGATAACTCATTTGCTGACAAGCTCTTTTGTTGAACAGATCTAGGATACCAATAAATTGCATTGTCAATAGTGTCAATTTCACTGATCCAGTTTAATTCTCCGGATATGATGTTATAGGAATGTAACAGGAACACAGACACAGATGTTGAGTTCAGATATAACAAATCTGTTTTTTCCAACAGGAAAAATGTGTCTCCAAAGATCTCCCATGATATACCTTCTGTATCCATTCTAGAATAATCAGACATAACCTCATCCGTTGCGTTCATCAGTTGTATACTGAAATTTGACACAATATCGCCGTTTAAATCAAATATCAGTGCCGATGGAGTCCTATATTGTGGAGATTTGGTAATTACTTCGGTATCATTGATTAATTGCTTAGATGTCCAAAATTCGCTACCTAATTTAGTGAAAACAGAAATATATTTGTCTGAGCTGGTCACCTCATGAGAGAAGAAGGATGATTTGTTTAAATTCCGCTCCCAGATGGGATTATGATTGAAATCGTGATAATGTATCCATATATCATGGTTGGCCATATGCTTGTAAAATAAAGCATATCCCATGGCAAATGGCTCAAGTTCAATGATATCGAATGGAATCTTTAATTCATCTTCGCTTAGCTGGGCAATTTCGCTACCTTGTTCAAGAGTTGGGGAAGAAGGAAAAAACACCGAATAAATTGTATAATTAGCAATAAGCACAATTAGAATAACAGCTAATGCATATTTGATGTATCTCAGCAATAATCCCTTCCTTATTCCATTTCTGGAGCTTTAATCATTTAAATCATTTTCATACGGGTGGTAAATTTGTCAAAAAACCGATATTGAAATTCCACTCTGGAGATGTGGTCTATATGCCAAATAATCATTAATGTGCTCTTTTCTGCCCGTAGTAACGGATACACACTATCAAGAAGCTACACAAATACAAATGGATAAGACATTTTCATTTGTTGATTATTAATTAAGTGTTTAATTTGTAGACAGGTAATCATTTATTTTTCCTGCTATTGAAATACTGATAAGTAATATTAGCAACCAGCAGGACAAGAAGTGTAGCAGGCGCGAAATTGATATAGAATGGAGTGATGTAATCTAGTGTTTTGAGTTTACTGAATGACCAGATAACCACATCATGCACGACAAAGGGACCTTTTGATCTTACCTGCAGGGAAATAAAATTATTATCACTAATTTGAATCATCTTAAGAATCTGCGTATAATTCAAATCGAACATCCTAAATTCCAGTTCAGTATCTGAAATCAGATAACCCATATAAGGCTGAAAATCAACCCATGGATACCATATGGTACCAATTAAAATCATCTCAGTTTCACTGATTCGGATCTCGTTATAGATACCAATTTTAGAATTCTCATAAACATCAAGTGAATGATTATGACGTGGTATGATTATTTCAAGTTCAGAACCTTTGGATGATTTCAACAGGGTTATTCTATCTTCTCCTTCTGAAAGATAATCTACACCTATAACCTCATCAGGAGAGAAAATTATATCATTCGAACAGTCACCTAAACATTCAAAATTGTTCTCTGTCATTGCAATCTCACCCAGCTGGCCTTGATCATTATAGCTCAATGAAAACTGATGTACAGTTAATGTATCATAATATTTTACCAAGGTTAGTGCTTGATTTGACTCATCAATCATCTCAAATCTATTAACTGCAAAATATGGGGAGATATCATCCCATATAGAGAAATTCACCCCAAGTAGATTATGTTTCCAATTCAATTCACCTGTCAATATGTCATATGAATGGAGTATAACTCTTCTTGATTGAGTTGCATTAATAATGGGCTCTTGATCATAACTATCAATTAAAAATATGGTTTCTCCAGAAATTAGAACTGAGAGTAAATTATTAAAGTAATAATTATGACCGTTTGCTGTTGTGGAATTAATCGAGAATTCCGATACCAACTCACCCTCGAGATTATATACCTGATTTTCCGCATTAGCATTTATCAGTGCAAGATACTGGTCAGATCCTATTACTTTTATATTATCAATATCTATTACTCCAAGAGATTTACTCCAGATGAGATTATGATCATAATCATAGTATGTCAGGTTTTGCCCAAAGACATCTATGCTAACCATGGCATAACCTTGCCCAAATGTATCAAAATCAGTTATGCGATAGATTAAAGGGCCGCTCTCATTTGTACTCACCTTTCCGAACTCAACTCCCTCCTGCAATACCCCGGGATCCTTGTGCATGAAAGTTGAGAAAGCAAAATAGTTGATGATTATAAGCACTACCAATATTGTATTTATATTTTTCAATTTTTTCATTTAATTCCTCCACTTGATTATATTTAATTTGGATCTAAATTTTAAATATTTAATATTGTGCCACAATTATACTCGCAAAATCAAATTTTCCGATTTTTGTATCTTTTTATTGAATAGACGATTATTGTGATCAGAAGAATCAATGGTATGATATTCTTCTCAACAGGATTAAACCAATCCAGGAGATTTAACCTTAGTATGGACCATATTACCACTTCATATTCACTGTCATCATTTAATGATAATAACCTATCAAATCCAATAGGTTGTATGTGACTAACCCTTGTTCTGTTCATATTTATTAAATTTAATTTTAATTTATTATTAGAGGTGAGTAAACCGATATAATTCACGTAATCCGAAGGTGTAATTCGAATAGTTCCTCTCAATACAATTGTATTGGAATTAATTATAACACTTTGATAATTCCTCATACTGGGTGCATAATCAATTGTCTGGTTGGGATATCCCAACTCATCAGTTGAGATATTAAAACCATAACCCCTTGAGGAAGTGTAGGTATATATGCTATTTCTTTCGATTTCCACACGAGAGATGTCTACCACTTCATCAAAGGATAGTACCAGATCATCATTACAACCATCAATGCAGCTGTAAGTTTTGATATCCTCATCCATAGCAGAGATATCGCCCGAATCATTTATTTGTACAGTAATTCGGTGTAGTCGCAACTCATTGGAATACGTTTCAAGTAATAGCTCGAATTCGTTATCTCTTGAGATTTTATAATCTATGAAATTTATACGGTTTAAATTATAGAATGGTGAATAATAATCCTTGATTCTTTGTCGCCAGTTTATATTACCTGTTTGTATATCATAGGAGTGCAGGTAGATCGAAGTTGTCAGAGAGTCATTGAGGTACTGAGTATAAACAAATTCAAATAGATAGAGAGTATCCGCCTGAAATAATCCCCCCTTAAGTAAAGAGGCTTTGGTTACATTTTCTGACACATCCGACTGTGTAATATTGTTCAGTTTAATCCTAAAATTGGAAAACAACTCACCGTTCATATCAAAGATCATTGCTTTTGGATCACGATATTCAATTCCATGAGTAATATTACCTGGATCATTTTCATCACTCACATACGAGATTAGATAACTCCCACGTAGGTCAAGTAAAGACAGGTATATGCCCGAACCAATCATATAGGAACCATACTCATCATATTGCGATAAATCTACTTCCCAGAGTAATTCATGTTTAATATTGTAACTGCTCAACCAGCGATCAAAATTATCAATTTTAGTATGAAGAATGGAATAACCTGTTCCAAAAGTATCCAAATCATCAACTCTACTTGTATTCAACAGTGTATTTGAGCTAATCTGTGCCAATTCACCCCCCTCAGCAAGATCATTCCTTGAACTGGGAAAAATAAATGGATAAAGTGTGTAGTTGAGAATTATTAGGACAATAATC
>DAOUUM010000272.1 GCA_030668165.1 Candidatus Heimdallarchaeota archaeon | reverse complement strand
TTTGTATATGTCTCAAAATTTCTATCACTGTCCAACCCTGATTGCCTCCGTTGATTTTTACATCAAGATCTTCTTCTTTCAGTTGGTTGATTACATTCTCAAAGGTGATCATTGAACCGTCAAGATTTTTTCTAATTTCGTCAGCAGTTGACATAATCTGTGTCCTTATGAATTCTATTTAAATTTATTGAGAAAGGAGTTTGTATTAGTTATAATGATTACTATTAAATTAGACAAACGTAATATATATAAAAATTATATTTAATTGTTATATCAATATGTAGGAATAATCTTCTTATCTCAATGAGCAAAATTCAACAAATCTTATAGAATAGTAATTACAAATTTAAGAAATTAATATATTAAATTAGAATAAGTATATATTAATTTGTAATATCAATTATCAACGGTTTATCATTAATTTAATTTAATTTTAGTTATTCTATTTTTAGTATTACTCTTTAACTGAAGTAGTATTTTCTTCCAAAAATAAACTTGCTATGAATCCAATTGCAAATACTGCTGTAACAAGATACATGTCAAAGAATGCGAGGATTAATATCCCACCTACCTGTCCCAATGTCATCAATAAGCCATTAGAGGCCTCTTCAGAGACTGGAAAGGTTAATTCAGCAGCATAAACCAAAGCGATTGGTAATGCTGAGACTAGTAAGAAACCGAATACAAATGCTACTATCAGAGTCAAAGTATAGTTATCAAGTGATGTTAAGAACAGTGATAATACGGTAGCGGATCCCATTGCAACCACCAAGAAAATCTTACGTTTTTGCTTCATATCAGATAATACAGATAATATAGCTGCTCCAAAAATACCACCTATAATGATCACACCACCCACAATACCTGGTGCCTCTGGATCATCAAATTTGGAAAATAATATATCAACTTCAGAGGTTATGGCGTTAAATGCTCCAAGTCCAGCAAATAATATGAATAATAACAGATTAAAACTCTTATTCTTGAATAGGGATTTCATACCAGCATAATCAAAGGCTACCTTGCCGACAAATTGGTTTGCAGGTTGATCCGGCTGATCTTTGACAAATAATAGGTACAAGATCATTGCTACAAATGATAATATTCCGTAGACCATAAGCAGATATTCCAATCCCTGATCAAAGAACAGCATTGGAGATACAAACATACCGAGTACTATTCCAATCAGCACAGCCATTGTTCCTATTCCTGTAGCCGTGGTCTTCTCCCCCTCGGAGAACCAGTTGATGGCAACTTTGGTAAATGAATTTAGAAGAAATGGTTGTCCCACACCAATCATTATCTGGGCAACAGCTAGCAGTGCAAAATTGGGTGCAAATGCTCTTAGTAGACCAAAAACACCTGTTAGAATCACACCGATTCCAGTTCCCCATTTTAATCCATACTTATCAATTGCCCAGGTGGCTGGATAATTCATAAAAATGTATACGATCATAAATGATGCTGTTAGTAAATACAAAATGAGATCAGGGCTAACATCATAAATTAAAGCCACATCATTCATCATCGGTGCGAACGTTATCCAATTCATTTGGTTCATAATTGCGATAAACATGAAAAGTAGTAGTACAACCCATCTATAACCTTCGGTTGTGTATTTTTCATCGGACATAATTCGGATATGTGAATATTCTTTAAATATCTTTCTCCTAGCAGGGTGAAGCATTTTGCAGAATATTATTAGGGTACTAAAATTGGTGTAATAAATTAAGACTGAATAATTGGATGTTTTCCTTCTTTATCTTTTATCTTCTGTAAATATCAAGATGGCCAGCGTGTTAATTATTTAACTTGTGGGCGAGTTAATTTAATAATTTGGAATAATAAGAAAATGAAATAAAGAAAATCGAGGTAATATGAGAACATCCATTCTTCTCTTTTACACAAAACGTTTTACATGACAAAATCTGCCATGTACTCTGAAAACAGAGGCTGTCAGGGTTTTGTGGACCTGACAAGGTAAATAGCTGCATTTTTGTGCGTATTTACCATTTTGTTGCACCTGTTACAGGGTGCGATATCATACTGATTTTTCGAGATATCTCTTCTCAAAATACCCCCACAATCCACGTGAATTCTTGATGAGTTATAGGCAGATACTTTTTTGAGTTCTACATCTCTTCCTGTGAATTTTCTCACTGCCAGCACCTCCCTTGCATACAGGGAGGTATCATCTGCCATACCCTCGACTGCCTTGGCAAGTGCTCCCCTGGTACCATAGGTTCTCACATCAAGATCCTCTATCACTAGTGTTTCTGTATTGCTACTGACCATCTGCTGACCCACCAAGTTGGCAAGTCTTATGTGATAATCCTTCCTCAGGTTCTTCTTACGTCTGTAGAGTGCATCCATCTGGAACTCATAGATTTTCTGCTTCCATGAATTGTTAGTCTTATCCTGCAGATACTGCAGATGGGCTATGTTCTCAAGTACCACATCCCACCTTCTTGATTGCTCAAGTATCTCTTGTGGCATGGAGACATCCAGATTGCTGACTACTGCATACTCTCCGCGTCTGTTAAGATCAATCCCCATAACTTTTGTCTTATCAACACTGATCTTATGTTTCAGATGATCTGTGGCCACAAAATCATCGATATCTCCATCGAATATCAGCTGTATATCCACTACATTCGATTTTGGTGGCAACACAACCATTGATCTCAGTTTAATATTATTATCAATACTATTTTCAATTTTATTATCAAATTTATTCAATAGCCTTCTCATTTTTCGTGAGGGGTATACCCTCACAACAATTGCATCTTTCCATCTATCCTCCAGAAATTTGAAGCTCAGTTCAAAATATCCACGGGTTCTCATCAATTCAAGTGATTTCTTGTTATTCTCTCGTCTTACCACGTATTTTGGTCCGGAGACCATCTGATATGATATATTTTGTTTTTTAGTATTTTTTATATTCTGTTGAAACGGTATTTTAAGCAGTTCTGTCACCTTTGCAGTTAATATTTTATTTATCATCCCCCTGTAATCCAGGAGGTAGACTTGCACAAGTACTGCTCTTAATACCGACATCCAGCTGCGATGATGACCCTGATTGCTAATCCATTCTTTAAGGTATTTCCATCCCGTGGGTATGAAAAATAGTTCAAGATCCATTGTTTTTAATTTCTTTAATTTAATGACAAATGCTTTTTGCCTATCTGTCAACTCATCTCCAAACTCGTTGAGAACTAGATCAATTGCATCTATGAATTCTGTTTTCGATATATCTCTCAAGAAACAAGGTATAATTGAATTATCAAAATACTTTTTGTGTACACCTCTCATCAGATTATCCACATACCAGAAACTGACATTCCACTTCCTTGCAAATAACTTGTTTGCATAGGTGGATCTCTGCCAGAGTATCCATGATGCAAATTCTGCTGGATTTGTATTCATGAATTCAAATATCTCTCGTAATTTATTCACTCTATCAATGTATCCCTTGGAAGAGGTTAATAACTGGTGATATCCGCTGTGCAGGTGATTGGATGCAACTCCAATCCTCTTCATTAGCTCATTCACCCCGTATTTACCTCTACCCCCATTCAATTCGGGTAATGGATCCATGATGCAGTGATTATCAATATCAAGGTCTATGAGGTGGTTGACCACCTCATTCGCATATTTCTGACAATGCTTGAAATTCTCATCGCTTAGTTGCTGAACTATGGCCGCCAACCTCTTTTTAACCACTCCTCTCTCCTTCATGGGGAAATGTCTCAATGATAGACCAGTGGTGTAGGTTCGCATCACCATGATATAAATATCCATGAATCATATTTAAACTCATGTACAGACAGGGATTCTTGTGATTCTTCCCCTTCGGGATCTGTACAATTTACCCGAAAATGATGTCAGAATCGCAATTATTGAATGTGCAAGCCTCTCCTCTTCCGTAATATCCTTTATCTGGGTTTCCAACAATTGTACATCATATATATTGCAGAACTGCTCCAGTAACCTGGTTCCAAACCGCGCGATACGATCCCTGTAGGTACAGAGGATGTAATCAGGTAATTTTGTGGGTATATCTGAGATCATTTTTAGAAGATCCTTTCTCCCATCATTTAATCCTGATGCAATATCCTTGTAAATACCTGTGATTTTCCAATTTCTGGATTTTGCATGGTTTTCAAGACTATCAATCTGCCTTTTCAGATCTTCCTTCTGCCTACCGGAACTGACTCTGGCATATATAAACACCTCCTCCTCCGACTTATCTTTACCCAGTCCAAGAAAATTCATAATTTTCTTGTACATATATCTCCTGTGATTTCCTTTTGTTCGATAATCTGCCACGAGATACTCATCCCATCTTCTGAGCGTGGATTTTGACACTCCTGCCAATCTCGATACCTGACCTATACTGATAAACATAACAAGTATTTGAAAATTCAATAAATCATGTACTCATAACAATTGGCAGATTTTAATAGATATTTCGCTATCTGCTGCTAACAGTAAGAGTAGTATCTTTTTGAAATCTAATTAATCGATATTTTTATCAGTCATATAGAGTACGACTATGTATGAGTAATCGTTTACAGTATATCAAAGAACCAAATTTACTCATAAATCTAATAAAACACAATCTGAATCAATTTCAAAAGAATGTAGTTAGAGTATTCATAATTGGCTCTCTTGCAAGACATGATTTTTTAATGAATTCAGATGTTGATCTATTAGTTATCACAGATTCAACAGAAATTATTGAGAAAATCCGGTCAAAACTAGATATGATACTAGTTGATCTGGGCATTT